>NZ_JBSVZN010000036.1:0-105211 GCF_054052225.1 Methylobacterium sp. JK268
CCACCCGGAACGATGCGGACGTCGAGGGTCTTTGCGGCGACGTCCACTCCACAGATGATCTGGGTCACGGTAACCTGCCTTGTGCGTGCGATGGGCGATCAGGCGACTGTCCGGTCGTGCGTGACAGTGGCGACGGTCCCAAAGCTCACCAGCGGTTGCAGCCAGAGGGGGCGCGGGAGCCGTCCGCCACGCGCGGGGACCGGCGGCCGCCGGTCCCCGCGCAGCCCTCATCACATCATCCAAAAGGGCCGGCTTCCAGATACAAGGGGGCGGTTCCGGAGGAGCCACATCCGGCACTGCCCGCTCACCCTCGCCCTTCGGGCTCGCTGCGGACCCGACAAGGGATCCGCAGCCCTCTCCCCGCACGCGGGGAGAGGGGAAACCCGCGCCTCATGCGGCGAAGTGTGAATGAACAAGCCCACTCGGGAGAGGGGAGACGTGCCTCGTATTGTCCCCGGACATCGCTGCCGCACAGGCGGAGGGTTCGACGACCGTCTTGCCCTACTCGGGCAGCATCCGCCGCAGCGTCGGATCCCGCCGCGCGAAATGGTGATGCAGGGCTGCCGCCCCGTGGACCAGCACCAGCGCGGTCAGCAGGAAGGCCGCCACCACGTGCACGTTCAGGATCTTCTCCCCGACCGGCATGCCCCCCGAGATCGGCAGCGTCACCGGGACGAGCCCGAACCACTCCACCGGCGCGCAGCAGGCCGAGGTGCCGGCCCAGCCGAGGACCGGCACCAGCAGGATCAGCCCGTAGAGCGCGAGGTGGGAGGCCCGCGCGGCCGCCCGCTGCCAGGCCGGAAGGCCGTCGACGAGGCCCGGCGCCCCGCGCGAGGCCCGCACCAGGATCCGCGCCAGGACTAGCGCCAGCACGGTCAGCCCGAAGGACTTGTGGAGGTCGAACAGGCGGTCCTGCAGCGGGCCCTCCCCGATCGACGTCATCACGATCGCCACCGGCACGAGGCCGAAGATCAGGATGGCGATCAGCCAGTGCAGCAGCTTCTGGACGGACGAGTACTCGCTCGGCGTCATCGGCTCCTCCTCAAGGATGCGCGCAGCGGCGCAGGTCGCAGTCGAACAGGACGTCCCCGTCCGGGAGAAGGTAGCTCCGCGTCGCCGGACGTCTCGCCTCGCGCAGGGCGACGATCGGCTGCAGGTCGAGCCCGGTGCGGCCCGAGCCGAGCAGCAGCGGGGCCACCATCACGTGCAGCCGGTCGATCGCGCCGGCGTCGATGAAGGCCGAGATCGTCCGCGCGCCCCCCTCGATCAGGATCCGGGCGAAGCCGAGCCGGCCGAGGGACGCCACCACCGCGCGCGGCGGGAAAGCCCCCGGCCCCTCGATCCGCAGGGCCTCCGCGCCCGGCGGCACCGGCGCGCCCGGCCGGCAGACGAGGATCCGCCGCGTGCCGTCCGGCTGAAGGCACTGAGCGTGCGGCGGGATTCTACCGGACGGATCGAGGATCACCCGGGCCGGGCTGCGCCCGGGGATGCGGCGCACGGTAAGGAGCGGATCGTCGGCCAGTACCGTCCCGATCCCCACCACCACGGCGTCGACGGCGTCGCGCAGCCGGTGGAGATGGTCCAGGGCGGCCGCCCCGTTGATGTATTTCGAATCGCCCGAGAGGGTGGCGATTCGGCCGTCCAGGGATTGACCAAGCTGGGCAATCACGAAAGGTTGATCGCGGGAACCTTCGGCCAGGGGCGCGAAAAGCGCGGCCGGAACCCCATCTGCCCGAGCGTCTGCACCGTCGCCTGGCCGGCACGGCGCGGACGACCGATCCTCTCTTGCGTCACCCACCCCGGCCTCCATCACGATCTCCCGACGCGGTTCGGTCCCGGGCGGCATGTCCACGAGTTGCTGATGTCGATGACCGTCATGAATGTAGAAGAGCGGCTTGACCGTGAACAGGTGCAGGTCGAGCGCGCGATCGCCGAGATGCGCGCCGGGCGTCCCGTAGGGATCCGGGGCGAGGCGCCCGTCCTGGCGGTGACCGCCGAGGCGGTGTCACCCGCGCTCGCCGCCGAGCTCCAGGCCTTCGGTCAGGGCGCCCGGCTGGTCCTGCCGGCGCCGCGGCTGCGCCGCATCGGGCTCGCGAGTCGCTTCGATGCCGGATCGGTGGCCATGCCGACGATCGATCCGGAGCGGATCGCGACGCTCGCCCTCAAGGTCGACGGGCGCATCGACGCGCCGGTCGCCTGCGCGGTGCGGACGGACGCGGTCGGGCTCGAACTCGCGCGGCTCGCGCAGGTCGTTCCGGCCGTCCTCGTGGTTCCGGTGCCCGCTTTGCCCGACCACGTCCTCTCGGTCGAGCCCGGTGCGGTCGAGGTCTTCCGCACCCGCCAGGCGGCGTCCCTGCGGATCGTCAGCCGCGCACCCGTGCCCCTCGACGGGTCACCGGAGACCGAGTTCGTGGTCTTCCGCGGCGGCGAGGGCCTGCGCGACCAGGTCGCCATCATCGTCGGCCGGCCGGATCCCGCCTCGCCCGTCGCGGTGCGCGTCCATTCCGCTTGCCTGACCGGCGACCTGTTCGGCTCGCTGAAATGCGATTGCGGCGACCAGCTCCGCGGCACCGCCAAGTGGATGGCGCAGAATGGCGGCGGCATCATCCTGTACCTCGACCAGGAGGGCCGGGGGAACGGGCTCGCGAACAAGATCCGCGCCTACGGCCTGCAGGCGCAGGGCCACGACACCTACGCGGCGGACGAGATCCTCGGCTTCGGCCTCGACCAGCGCCGCTTCGACTTCGCCGCCGCGATGCTGCGCTGCCTGGGCGTCGAGGCCGTCCGCGTGCTGAGCAACAACCCGGAGAAGATCGCGGCGCTCTCCGCGGCCGGGCTGACGGTGGTGGGCGAGCAGCGGGCGCTCGGCCGCGTCACGCCCGAGAACGCCCGCTACCTCGCCGCCAAGCGCGACGTGGCCGGCCACGCCCTCGACCTCGGCGGCTTCGCCTGCGCGGAGGTGACGGGCGGCTGAGCCGGTCTATCGTGGCGGCAACGCGCTGCCGGGGAGGCTGACGAGCATGGCCCATTTCCTCAACGACCGGGCGGGCCTGGTCAACGACGCCGTCGACGGCTTGATCGCCGGCGGCGAGGGGCGGCTCGCCCGCCTCGACGGCGATCCGGCGATCCGGGTGGTGCTCCGCGCCGACTGGGAGCGCGAGGCGGTCGCGGTCGTATCGGGCGGCGGCTCCGGGCATGAACCGGCCCATGCCGGGTTGGTCGGGCCGGGGCTCCTCACGGCGGCGGTGTGCGGCGACGTCTTCGCCTCGCCCTCGGTCGACGCGGTGCTGGCCGCGATCCTCGCCGTGACCGGGCCGGCCGGCTGCCTTCTCGTCATCAAGAACTACGCGGGCGATCGGCTCAATTTCGGCCTCGCGGCGGAGCGGGCGCGGGCGATGGGCCACGTGGTCGAGACCGTGACCGTCGCCGACGATATCGCCCTGCCCGATGCGGCCCAGCCCCGCGGCATCGCCGGGACGCTCCTCGTCCACAAGGCGGCGGGTTTCGCGGCCGCGCAGGGGCGCCCGCTCGCCGAGGTCGCGGCCGCCGCCCGGCAGGCAGCGGAGTCGGTGCAGTCCCTCGGCATCGCGCTCTCCACCTGCACGATCCCCGGGCGGGAGCCCGAGCAGCGCCTGGCGGCGGGGGAGGCGGAGCTCGGGCTCGGCATCCACGGCGAGCCCGGGATCGAGCGCATCGCCCTGCCGCCGGCCCGGGACCTCGCCGCCCTGATGACCGCGCGCTTCCACGGAAAGGTGGCGGAGGCCGAGCGGCTGGCGCTCCTGGTCAACAATCTCGGCGCCACGACGGCGCTGGAAATGCAGGTGCTGACCAGGGCCGTCCTCGACACGCCGCTCGGGCGGCGCGTGCGGCTCCTCCTCGGACCGGCTCCGGCCATGACCGCGCTCGACATGCACGGTGCGTCGCTCACCTTCGCCGTGCTCGATCCCCGTCTCGAGGCCGCGCTGCGCGCCGACACCCCGGTTGCCGCCTGGCCGCGCGCCCGGGAGGTCGTTCCTCCGGTGCTGCATCCGCTGCCCGCCGGATTGACGCCCTCCGCCTCGGTGCCGGCCTCGTCCGATCCGGCCGTGGCGGGCGCCATCGCGGCGGTCTGCCGGGCCCTGATCGCCGCGGAGGACGCGCTGAACGCGCTCGACGCCAGGGTGGGTGACGGCGACACCGGCACGACCTTCGCGGGTGCCGCCCGCGCGGTTCTGGCGGATCTCGACCGGCTGCCGCAGGCCGATCCCGCCGCGCTCTGCCTCGCCCTCTCGGAGCGGCTGGCCCGGGTGGTCGGCGGGTCGAGCGGCGTGCTGATGTCGATCTTCTTCGCGGCGGCGGGCGCGGCGCTCGGCCGGGGCGACGGCTGGCCGGAGGCGGTGATGGAAGGGATCGCGCGGCTGCAGCTGCACGGCGGCGCGAAAGAGGGCGACCGGACCCTCCTCGACGCGCTGATCCCGGCCGCGGCGGCGCTGCGGGCGGAGGGGCTCCGCGCGGCCGCCGAAGCGGCCGAGGCGGGCGCCGCCGCGACCGCCGGGATGACCCGGGCGGGCACCGGCCGGTCGAGCTACCTCGCCGCGGCCGACCTCACCGGGCATCCCGACCCGGGTGCCGTCGCGGTGGCGCGGGCGATCACGGCGCTGGCGGAGGCTCTGCCGGGGCGGTGAGCGAGGCGCTGATTTGCGGAAATTCGAGGGACGCGGGAACCCTCCCCCGGAGAGGGGCGAGGGCGGGTTCGCGCGGCCCTCACGCCGCCCGCGCCTCCACCATCAGCACGTCGAGCTGGAAGGACCCGTCCGGCTCGATGGCGAAATGCGCCTTGACCGGCTCCGAGGCCAGCGCCTGGAGGGCGCGGATCGCCCGCACATGCGCCTCCGGCGTCCGCATCCGGGCGATCCAGGAGGCGAAATCCATCCGCAGCTGCCATCTCTGGCAGGCCTCGATCACGAAGCCGCAGCGGGCGAGCGCCCCGCCCCATTCCGACAGGCTGTAGTCGCGCACGTGCGAGGGATCGCGCAGCAACTCCACCGCCTGCAGATGGGTGTCGAGGAGCGGGTCCCCCGGCGACAGGCCGTCGATGACGATCATCGGCGCCCCGCGCGCCGCGACCCGCCGCGCCTCGCGCAGGCCGCCCTCCACGTCGCGCCAGTGATGGGCCGAGAAGCGGGTCGCCACGAAATCGAACGTCCCATCCGCGAAGGGCAGCCGCTCGGCCGGGGCCTCGACGGTCTCGATGTTCGACAACTCGCGCGCAGCGGCGGTCGCCGCCACCGCCGCCAGCATCTCGCCCGAGAGGTCGCAGGCCGTGACCGTCCCCGCATGCGGCGCCAGCCGGTAGGCCACGTGCCCGCCGCCGCAGCCGAGATCGAGGGCGCGGCGCGGAGCGGCCCGGGCGGCGATCGCGTCCAGCGCCGCCAGATCCTCGCCCGCGGCGTGCACCGCGCTCTCCACATAGGCCGCGGCCCGCGGGCCGAACTGCGCCGTCACCAGGGTCTCGTGCGATCCGCTCATCTCGATCCTCCTCGCTCCCGCCATCCTGCCGCAATCCGAGCCTGGTACAAGCTGAGCACTTATCCTGGTATAAGCCCTGCCATGCTCGGACCCGACCAGCGCCGCGACCTCGGTGCCTTCCTGCGCTCGCACCGGGAGCGGCTGCGCCCGGACCACGCGACCGGCCGGCGGCGCACGCCCGGTTTGCGTCGGGAGGAGCTTGCCGCACGGGCCGGGATCAGCGCCACGTGGTGCGCCTGGATCGAGCAGGGGCGGGACGTCCAGGTCTCGGCCGAGGCCCTCGACCGCCTCGCCGCGGCGCTCGGCCTGACCCGGGCGGAGCGCGCCTACTTGTTCGACCTCGCGGGGCGCCGCGACCCGCGGGCGCCCGGTCCCGCGCCGGCCGAGGACGCACCCGCCGCGCTTCGCGCCGCGGTCGCCGCCCTCGACCACCCGGCCTACGGGGTCGACCGGCTCTGGACCGCCCTGTGCTGGAACGAGGCCGCGTTCCGGCTGCTGCGGGCGTGGCTCGGCGGGGAGGAGCCGAACCTCCTGCGCTTCGTGCTCCTCGCCCCGGCGGCGCGGGACCTGATCCCGGACTGGGAGGACCGCGCCCGCCGAGTGATCGCCGAGTTCCGGGCCGATTACGGGCTCAGCCTCGCCGATCCCCGCGCCCGCGCGCTGGTGGCCAACCTGCGGCGCGAGAGCCCGCTCTTCGCGGCGATCTGGGAGGAGCAGGACGTCCGCGACCGCAGCGGCGGATTGCGCCGCTTCCGCCATCCGGAGGACGGTCCGGTCGCCTTCGTGCAGCACAGCTTCAGCCCGTCCGAGCGGCCGGATTGCAAGCTCGTGCTGCTGGTGCCGGCGCGCCGCTGACGGCCGTCATCCCTCCTTGTCCGGAGCGAGCGCCGCCTCGACGGCCGCCGCGACGTGGAGGGCCGTGGTGTTGAACATCGGGATGTCCGGCCGGTCGGGCTGATCGATGAGGAGGAAGATCTCCGTGCAGCCCAGGATCACGCCCTCGGCGCCGCGCGCCCGCAGCCGGTCGACGATGGTGAGGTAGGCCGATTTCGAGTCGGGCCGCAGGTCCCGCCGGACGAGTTCGTCGAAGATGATCCGGTCGATCGCGACCTGCTCGTCCTCCTCCGGCGCGAAGACCTCGATCCCGAAACGCTGCGCGTAGCGGTCCTTCAGGAAACCCGCCGCCATCGTCGGCTTGGTCCCGAGCAGGGCGACGCGGCGCAGGCCCGCCGCCCGGATCGCCGCGGCGGTGGGATCGACGATGTGGAGGAACGGGATGCCGAGACCCGCCGTGAACGCGTCCGCGACCCGGTGGAGCGTGTTCGAGACGCAGAGCAGCATCTCGGCGCCCGCCCGCTCGAGCCCCCGCGCCCGAACCGACAGATAGGCGCCGCATTCCTCCCAGGCGCCGGTCCGCACGAACCGCTCGATCTCCGCGAAATTGACCGAGTTGATGATGACCTGGGCGGTGTTCCAGCCGCCCAGCCGCTCGTTCACGGCCCGGTTCATCATCCGGTAATACTCGGCCGTCGCTTGGTCGCTCGAACCGCCGAGGACGCCGATCGTCCGCATCCGGCCCCCCTGCCTCACCGTGTCCGCCATCGCGCGCCTCCGTCGCTGCCCGCCCGAAGGTCTGCCCGATCGCGGCGGTCGCGGATTGGACGATCCTGCGGTAACGGTCCGCCATGGCTGCGCGGGACACGGGCGACGAGATCCGGCTGTGGCGCGACCTCGCCCTGGGCGAGGGCGGCGTCGACCTCCTGGCCGGCCGCTGCGTGGCGCACCGCTACGGACCGCATTTCCACGAGGAGGTGGTGATCGCGGTCTTCACCGAGGGCGCCCAGCGCCACCGGATCGGCGGACGCAGCGGGCTCGCCGTCCCGGGCAGCGTGCTCGTCATCCCCGCCGGCGAGACGCATACGGGGGAGGCCGCGGGCGAGACGGGCTGGGCCTACCGCGCCTTCTACCCGGATACCGGCACGCTGGACCGGTTCGCCGAGGACCTGTTCGGTGCCCGACCGCCGGGCTTCGTCGCCGCCCCCGCGCAGGAGGATCCGGGGCTCGCGCGCCGGCTGGCCGCCCTCCACGCCACCGTGCAGACCGCCGCGGGCGAGCCCCTCGCCCGCCAGCAGGCCTTCGGGGCCGCGATGGCGGCGGTGCTGGAGCGCTACGCGCGGCCCGGTGCGGCCACGCGTCCGGCCGGGGCCGAGCCGAGGGCGATGCGGCGCGCGATGGATCTCGCCCGCGCCCGCTTCGCCGATCCGGCGCTGGAGATCGCGGACCTCGCGGCGGCGGCGGGGTTCAGCCCCTTCCACTTCATGCGCTGCTTCCGGGCCGCGACCGGGATGACCGCCCACGCCTTCGTGGTCCAGCTGCGCGTCACCGAGGCCCGGCGCCGGCTCGCGGCCGGAATCGGCGCCGCGGAGGTCGCTCAGGCGGTCGGCTTCGCGGACCAGAGCCACCTGATCCGCCATTTCCGGGCACAGCTGGGCGTCACGCCCGGCCGATTCGCGGCGGAGACCCGGCGGCGCGTACGGTCCGGGTAAGGATCCGTCACCCCCGTCCCGCCCGCGGATGCGCCTTCTCGAAGGCGCTCATCAGGCGGGCGGAATCCACCTTGGTGTAGACTTGCGTCGTCGCCAGGGAGGCGTGGCCGAGGAGGTCCTGGATCGCCCGTAGGTCGCCCTGGCGGGCCAGCAGGTGGGTGGCGAAGGAGTGGCGCAGGGCGTGGGGTGTGGCGCTGTCGGGCAGGCTGAGCGCGCCGCGCAAGGAGGCCACCGCGAGCTGGACGATCCGGGGCGAGAGCGGCCCGCCCTTCTGCCCGAGGAAGAGCGGGCCGTCCGGCGGGAGCGGGTGGGGGCAGGCGGCGATGTACGCGGCGACCGCGGCCTGGACCGGCGCGATCACCGGCACCATGCGGGTCTTCTGCCCCTTGCCCAGGATGGTGAGCGAATCGACGCCCCCGACCGGCGCGTCCTTTCGCAGGATCGAAAGCGCCTCACCGATGCGCAGGCCCGCCCCGTAGAGCAGCGCGAGCACGGCGGCGTCGCGGGCGAGCACCCAGTCCGGCCGGTCCTCGCCGGCGCGGATGTCGGGGCTCGCCATCGCCACCGCCGCCGCGACGGGGAGCGGCCGGGGCAGGCGCCGCTCCATCTTGGGCGAGCGCACCGCCGAGAGCGCCGAGACCGTGCCGTGCCCCTCCCGCTCCAGGTAGCGGGAAAAGGAGCGCAGGCCCGCCAGCGCCCGCATCAGGCTGCGCCCGCCGATCTCCTCGGCCCGCCGCGCCGCCATGAAGGCCCGGATGTCCCGCGGCTTCAGCGCGACGAGGGCGGCGATGTCGGGGTTCGCCCCGCTGCGCGCGAGGTGGGCGAGGAACTGGCGCAGGTCGCGGCCATAGGCCTCGACGGTCCGCGGCGAGAAGCGCCGCTCCCGCTCCAGCACCGCGAGCCACGCCGCGACCGCCTCGCGCAACGCGGCGGTGCCCGGGACGAGGAGGTCGGGGGGCGTGGTCTGCAGCACGGTCGGGCTCCGTCGGGCGACCGCCCGGAGGGCGGCGTCCCAGCAGACCCGGTCGCGGTTGACGTCCCGTTGACGCTCAGGCGGACTCGACGGCGAGCACCACCCCGTGGCGCGCCCCCGCACCCGGCGCGAGGAGGCGCTGCGAATCGCGCGCGGCGAGGTCGCCCGCGAAGCCCGCCCAATCCGCGTGGCCGGTCCAGCATTCGAGGGAGAGGAAGGGCGCGGTCGGCTTCGTCCACACGGCGAGGTGCGGGAAATCCTCCGCCTCGAGCCGGATCGCGGCGCCGGAGGGCGCGACGAACCGCATCCAGCGGCTGCGCGCCTGGAGGAAGACCAGCGCCTCGGTGAACATCGCCGGGTCGAGGGGCAGGGTGTCGCCGTCCAGGGGGACCGGACGCTCCTGGCGCACCAGCAGCCCGCCGGGTCCGACCTCCGGCACCGAGGGCCGCTCGGCGGCCTCGAACCGCACCGCGTAGCCGCCGCCCGCCCGGCGCTCCCCGCCCGCGAAGGGCCAGGGGAAGGCCGGGTGGAAGCCGAGGCCGTAGGGCAGGGGCGTCGTCCCGGTATTGGTCACCGCGCAGGTGAAGGCGAGTTCGGACGGTCTCACCCGCGCCGTGATGTCGAGCCGGAACGGAAAGGGGTAGCGCGCCAGCGTGTCGGGGCTCTCCGTGAGGCGGAGCGTGACGCTGTCCGCCGCGCGTTCGACCAGGGCGAAGCGGCTGTCGCGGGCGAAGCCGTGCTGGGCCATCGGGTAGCGGCGGCCCGCCACGGCGATCTCGCCCCCCGCCGAGGCGCCGACCACCGGGAAGAGCCAGGGCGCGTGCCGGTTCCAGTGCTCCGGGTCGCCGCCCCACAGGTACTCGCGGCCCGCGACCTGCCAGGACACCGGCTCGGCCCCGGCGAGCGCGATCCGCGCCAGGGTCTCGCCGCTGCGGATCTCCACCGTCTCGCTCATCCCGCATTCCCGTCGCCAGCGCCCGTCGGGCCGTCGCCGCAGAGGTAGACCGGGGCGGCCGGCGGGGTCCAGGGCCGTTAGCCCCGATCGCCGACGGCCTGTCTTGCCGGCGACCCATGCATCCGGCGCGTGCAGGCCCTGAGTTGACCCCGGGCTTGGTCCGCGGCTTGCTGGCGGTCAACCGCTTGAACCCTCACACCCTTGAGACCCCCATGCCCGTCATCAACCGCGTCGCCGCCCTCACCGACGAGATCACGGCGTGGCGGCACGACTTCCACCGGAATCCCGAGATCCTGTTCGCCGTGGACCGCACGGCCGGCATCGTGGCGGAGAAGCTGCGGGCCTTCGGCTGCGACGAGGTGGTGACGGGCATCGGCCGCACCGGCGTGGTGGGGGTGATCCGGGGCCGCGGCACGGGGTCGGGGCGGACCATCGGCATCCGCGCCGACATGGACGCGCTCCCGATCGAGGAGGCGACGGACCTGCCCTACCGCTCGTCGGTGCCGGGCCGCATGCATGCCTGCGGCCATGACGGCCATACGGCGATCCTGCTCGGCGCCGCCAAGTACCTCGCCGAGACCCGCAACTTCGACGGCACCGCCGTGCTGATCTTCCAGCCGGCCGAGGAGGGCGGCGCGGGCGGCGACGCGATGGTCAAGGACGGGCTCATGGAGCGCTTCGGCATCCAGGAGGTCTACGGGCTGCACAACAAGCCGGGCGTGCCGCTCGGGCGCTTCGCGATCCGGCCGGGTCCGATCATGGCGGCGGTCGACCGCTTCACGATCACGGTCGAGGGGCGGGGCGGCCACGCGGCGGCGCCGCAGGACTGCATCGACACGGTGCTGGTCTCCGCCCACATCATCACGGCCCTGCAGTCGATCGTGGCGCGCAACGCCAATCCGGTCGATGCCGGCGTGGTGTCGGTGACGATGATGCGGGCGGGAGACGCGGTCAACGTTCTGCCCCAGACCGCCGTACTCAACGGCACGGTGCGCAGCCTGACCGAGTCCGTGCGCGTGCTGTGCGAGGAGCGGATCGGCGCGATCGCCTCCGGCGTGGCGGGGGCGTTCGGGGCGACGGCGCGGACGAGCTACAGCCGCGGCTACCCGGTCACCGCCAACCATCCGGACCAGGCGGCCTTCCTCGCCGACATCGCCGCCGAGGTGGCGGGCGAGGAGGGCGTGAACCGAGCCGTCGAGCCGATGATGGGGGCGGAGGACTTCTCCTACATGCTGGAGGCGCGGCCGGGAGCCTACATCTTCCTCGGCACCGGCGACGGGCCGGGCCTGCACAACGCGTCCTACGACTTCAACGACGCGGCGACGCCCTTCGGCGTGTCGCTCTGGGCGCGGCTGGTCGAGCGGGCGATGCCGGCCGCGTGAGCCTTTCATACCAGCGGTCATTTGAAACGACCGCTGGTATAAAATGGGATTTGGCCTTTGGAAGGCACGAATTCAGCAGTAAAATAAGCTATTCTAGCTCGCGCAGGATCCCATCTCCCGAGTGGGAGAGGGGTAGGGGTGAGGGTGGCTCGGGTGCAGCAAGAAATCTGAACTGTGCCGCTGCTTGCTCAACGGTTCAGACCAATCCTGAACCCGAGCCACCCTCACCCACGGCCTCTCTCCCACTCGGGAGAGGGGAGACGTGCCTCGCGTTCTGCCCGGGCAGTCTTGTCGCAAAGGGCGGCCCCTGCGCCTTCACAACTCGAAGCTCACCCCCTGCGCCAGCGGCAGGGTGCGGCCGTAATTGATCGTGTTCGTGGCCCGGCGCATGTAGGCCTTCCAGGCATCCGAACCCGCCTCGCGGCCGCCGCCGGTCTCCTTCTCGCCCCCGAAGGCCCCGCCGATCTCGGCGCCCGAGGGACCGATATTCACGTTGGCGATGCCGCAATCCGAGCCGGAGGCGGACAGGAACGTCTCCGCCTCGCCGAGATCGCGGGTGAAGATCGAAGAGGACAGGCCCGCCGCGACGGCGTTCTGCGCCGCGATCGCCGCGTCGAGGTCGCGGTAGGGCACGACGTAGAGGATCGGCGCGAAGGTCTCGCGCAGCATCGGCCCCGCCTGCGCGCCCATCTCGACCAGCGCCGGCCGGACATAGGCCGCCGCCTCGCCGCGGATGTCGGTCAGGCGTTCGCCGCCCTGCACGGTCGCCCCGAGTGCGCGCGCCTCGTCGAGGGCGCGCGCCATGCCCTCGGCCGCCGCCGCGTCGATCAGCGGGCCGACCAGAGTCGCCGGGTCGCGCGGATCGCCGATGCGCACGGACGCGTAGGCGGCGCGCAGCCGCGGCAGGAACACCTCGGCGACGCTCTCGTGCACGAAGAGGCGCCGCAGGCTGGTGCAGCGCTGCCCCGCCGTGCCCATCGCCGCGAAGGCGACCGCCCGCAGCGCGAGGTCGAGATCCGCGGAGGGCGCGACGATCGCGGCGTTGTTGCCGCCGAGTTCGAGGATCGCCCGGGCGAAGCGGGCGGCGAGAGCCGGGGCCACGATGCGCCCCATCGCGGTCGAGCCCGTGGCCGAGACGAGCGGGATCCGGGGATCGGCGACGAGCGCGGCGCCGAGGTCGCGCCCGCCGATCAGCACCTGCAGCAGGCCCGCGGGCGCCTCGGCGCCGAACCGCGCGAGGGCCCGCCCGGCGATGGCCTGGACGGCGAGCGCCGTGAGCGGGGTCTTCTCCGAGGGCTTCCAGATCACCGGGTCGCCGCAGACGAGGGCGAGGGCGGCGTTCCAGGACCAGACCGCCACCGGGAAGTTGAAGGCCGTGATCACGCCGCAGGGTCCGAGCGGGTGCCAGACCTCCATCATGCGATGGTCGGGCCGCTCGGTCGCGATGGTGAGGCCGTGGAGCTGGCGGGAGAGGCCGACCGCGAAGTCGCAGATGTCGATCATCTCCTGGACCTCGCCGAGGCCCTCGGACAGGATCTTGCCCGCCTCCAGGGTCACGAGCCGGCCGAGATCCGCCTTGGCGGCGCGCAACTCCTCGCCGAGGAGCCGCACCAGCTCGCCCCGTCGGGGGGCGGGGACGCGGCGCCAGGCGAGGAAGGCCTCGGCCGCGCCCGCGATCGCCGTCTCGGCGTCCGGGGTTTCAGGCAGGTGACCGATCGTCAGCCCGTCGATGGGCGAGCGGACGGGAAGCCCGGTCTCCGCGAAGGCGGTCGGCACGCCGAGACGCTCCAGAACGGCGAGGATGTCGTCACGGACGGAAAGCACGGTCGAGGGCATCGGGTGTCCAGGCCTCGGTGTCTGGGGATGATGGCGCGGCGCGCCTCAACCCTCCCCCCTTTGCGGGGGAGGGTGCCCGGCGGAGCCGGGCGGGAGAGGGGAGCCCCGCTTCAGGACGTGTCTGCACCGTGGTGCGGGGCGCCACATCCTGAAACGTGGTTCCCCTCTCCCGGCCTGCTTTGCAGGCCACCCTCCCCCGCAGAGGGGGGAGGGTGATCGGCGGCCTGACCTACGCCGCCTTCTGCTTGGGGCTGATCAGCTTGCGGTTGATCAGCACCTCGGCGATCTGGACGGTGTTGAGCGCCGCGCCCTTGCGCAGGTTGTCGGAGACGCACCAGAAGGACAGGCCGTTCTCGACCGTGATGTCCTCGCGGATGCGCGACACGTAGGTCGCGTCCTCGCCGGCCGCCTCGTGGGGCGTGATGTAGCCGCCGTTCTCGCGCTTGTCGTCGACGAGCACGCCCGGCGCCGAGCGCAGGATCTGCGTCGCCTCCTCGGCGCTGATCGGCCGCTCGAACTCCACGTTCACGGCCTCCGAATGGCCGATGAAGACCGGCACCCGCACGCAGGTCGCCGTCAGCTTGATCTTGGGATCCAGCATCTTCTTGGTCTCGGCCACCATCTTCCACTCTTCCTTGGTGGAGCCGTCCTCCATGAAGACGTCGATGTGCGGGATGACGTTGAAGGCGATGCGCTTGGTGAACTTCTGCACCTTGACCTCGCCGGCCGTGAACACGGCCCGGGTCTGGTTGAAGAGCTCGTCCATCGCCTCCTTGCCGGCGCCGGAGACCGACTGGTAGGTCGCGACCACCACGCGCTTGATCGTGGCGGCCTCGTGCAGGGGCTTCAACGCCACGACGAGCTGCGCCGTCGAGCAGTTCGGGTTGGCGATGATGTTCTTCTTCCGGAAGCCGACCACCGCGTCGGCGTTCACCTCCGGCACGATGAGCGGCACGTCGGAATCGTACCGGAAGGCCGAGGAGTTATCGATCACCACGCAGCCCTGCTGGCCGATGCGCGGCGACCATTCCTTCGAGGTCTCGCCGCCCGCCGACATCAGGCAGATGTCCGTGTCGGAGAAGTCGTACTGGTCGAGGGCCTGGACCTTCAGCGTCCTGTCGCCGAAGGACACCTCCTGCCCGAGGCTGCGGCGGGAGGCCAGCGCCACGACCGTGTCGGCCGGGAAGGCGCGCTCCGCCAGGATGTCGAGCATCTCCCGGCCCACATTGCCGGTGGCTCCCACGACGGCGACCTTGTAACCCATCTCATTGCTCCAGTTCGGCGAAAGGATCCTCCCCGGAGATCGTCGAGCGGGCTGCACGGGGAAGCCCGGCCTCCGTCCGCCGCGGACGGGGAGGGATCCGAGGACGACGCGAGGCGCTAGCCGGCGGTGACCGCCGTCAGGGCTTTCGTTTTCGTCGTGATCGACTCGGTGCGCATGGCGCGGTCTTCGTCCTCGGACGGTGCCCCGGACAATGGGATGCACGGCCGACGCCAGCAACAGCGCGCAGCGTCCGATCTGTCAAGTCCCGCGCCCGCGTCCCTGCGACAGATCGGCCCGACCGTCATCCGGCAACGATCCGTTCACCCTGCGCGCGGGTCGTCGTGGATGGCTGCGCTCCGCCAACCGGATGGCGAGGAGGATGCGCTTGCATGGGGAGGCGGTCCGGACGGGCCGCGAAACGACGGCGTTCGGAGGCTCCGTGCCCCTGCGGGATTTCGACGATGCGGCCCTGACCCGGGCCGGGCGGGTGCTGGCCCTCGACCTCGGTCCCGCCGAGCCGCTGCTGCCGCGCGCCTTGGAGCCGCGCGCTTTGGAGCGGGCGCGCCCGCGCACGGCCTGGCCGCTGCTGCGCCGCTGCATCGGCGCGGCGGCGGTGATCGCTCTCCTGAGCATCCTGGCGAGCGAGCAGCGCGAGGCGCAGCGCGCGGAGGCGGCCGCCGCGCTGGCGGCGGCCCCGCCCTGGGAGGCGGTGGCCGCCGACCGCTACCGCCTCGACGGCGACGAGGAGGTGCGCGCGAGCGCCCGGCGCCGGCCGAGCCTCGGCCTGCGCGAAGACAGCCTCGCGTCGGGCGCCTTCGGGGATATCGGCCGGCCGTTCCTGCGGATCACGCTCGCGGAGGCGCCCGACCCCGACGCGAGCCTGTTCGTGACGCTCGCCCGCCGCGCCGCCGACCCCGACGGGCTCGCGGTCCTGCGCACGGGCGAGCGCGGGCAGGTCGAGAGCCGCTTCGGTGCGGTGGAGACCGCCGAGGCCACCCTGTCCGGGCCGGAGGGGACCCGGTCCTGCGCCGCGTTCCGGCTCCTCGACAACAGCCTGCGCCTCGACGGCTGGCTCTGCGCGCCGCTCGGCCAGCCGCCGGAGCCCGCCGCGATCGGCTGCGCCCTCGACCGGCTCACCGCGCGGCCGGGCGTGCTGATGCCGGCCGCGATCGTCGATCTCCTGACCCGGCCCGCGCGGCCCGTCTGCGCGCCCCCGGCGTCGGCATCGATCGCGGCCTCCGCCGCCGCGCCCGGCGTCGCACCCGCCGCCGCAATCACGCCACGAAAGGGTCGCGATCGGCGGAATGCGGCGAAAGTGCGACAATCGGCCCAAGCGTTGCAGGAGCCGGGAACTACGGCCGCGCTCGGACGTCATCCTGACGCAAGCCGCTGACCTTTCCTTATGACCCTGCCGCTACGGTTGCGGCACCACCACGAGGTTCCGCATGCGCATGCCCCGCCTGGCCCTGATCGGCCTCCTCTCGCTCTCCGCCCTCGCCGCCGGCACCGCCGCGTCGGAGGCCCAGGATTCCTACGTCATCCGCAGCACCCGCGGCAGCCAGGGCATCGCGATCCGCGTGCGTCCGCGCAGCTGGCTCGACGCGGGCAACGTGGTCGAGCCGAATGCCGGCGCCTACGCCAACCCGGCCACCAACCCGCACTTCATCACCGCCTCGTACCTGAACTCGCCGCCCTACATCTCCAACCGCGAGCGCTGGGGCGGCGCGGGCGTGCTGCCCGACCCGATCACCAACGGCCCGTTCATCGGCGCCCGCCGCTCGGCGGTCACGGTCGATCTCTCGGATATCGACTACCTCGACCCGACCTCCCCGAAGGCGCGCGGCTACTGAGGCGCGGCCGGACATCCACGGCGACACGGGCCCCGCGACGGGGCCCGTTCCATTTCGGGCGCCGAGCCCTTACATCATCGGCCTCATCCCCGAATCCCCACCGTGGAAGGCCGATTCGTTGAAGAAGGCGTTCATCAAATCCTACGGCTGTCAGATGAACGTCTACGACGCGGCCCGGATGGCCGACCTCCTGGGCCGGGAGGGATTCGCTGAGACGGAGGCGATGGAGGAGGCGGACGTCGTCGTCCTCAACACCTGCCACATCCGCGAGAAGGCGGCCGAGAAGGTCTATTCCGAACTCGGCCGGGTGCGCGACCTGAAGGGCGAACGGGCCCTGGAGGGGCGCGAGACCACCATCGTGGTGGCGGGCTGCGTCGCCCAGGCGGAGGGGCGCGAGATCATCCACCGGGCGCCGGCGGTCGACGTGGTGGTGGGGCCCCAGAGCTATCACCGCCTGCCGGACCTGCTGCGCCGGGCGAAGGCGGGCAAGGTCGTCGACACGGAGTTCCCGCTCGACGACAAGTTCTCCCACCTTCCGCCCCGCCGCGTCGCCGGGGCCTCGGCCTTCCTCACCGTGCAGGAGGGCTGCGACAAGTTCTGCGCCTTCTGCGTGGTGCCCTACACCCGCGGCGCCGAGGTCTCCCGACCGGTCGGGACGATCCTGGAAGAGGCCGGGCGGCTCCTGGCGGGCGGCGCGCGCGAACTCACGCTGATCGGCCAGAACGTCAACGCCTATCACGGCGAGGGGCCGGACGGGGCGGTCTGGAGCCTCGGGCGCCTGATGCGCCGCCTCGCCGAGATGCCGGGCCTCGCCCGCCTGCGCTACACCACCAGCCACCCGCGGGACATGGACGACGACCTGATCGCCGCCCATCGCGACTGCCCGCCCGTGATGCCCTACCTGCACCTGCCCGTGCAGTCGGGCTCGGACCGCGTCCTCGCGGCCATGAACCGCAAGCACGACGCGGACACCTACCGGCGGCTCGTCGACCGGATCCGCGCGGCGCGGCCGGACATTGCCCTGTCGTCGGACTTCATCGTCGGCTTCCCGGGTGAGACCGACGCCGACCACGCCGCGACGATGCGGCTCGTGGCGGAGGTCGGCTTCGCGGGCGCCTTCTCGTTCAAGTACAGCCCGCGCCCCGGAACGCCCGCCGCCGAGAGCGACGACGCGGTGCCCGAGGCGGTCAAGCGCGAGCGCCTCGCCGAGCTGCAGGCGCTCATCGACTCCCAGGCCAAGGCCTTCAACGCCGCCACGGTCGGCCGCGTCGTGGACGTGCTGTTCGAGAAGCCGGGGCGCCATCCCGGGCAGGTCGCGGGCAAGTCGCCCTACCTCCAGGCGGTGCAGATCGAGGCGGACCCGGCCGTGATCGGCACGGTCCTGCCGGTGCGGATCACCCGCGCCGGGCCGAACAGCCTGTTCGGCGAGCGTGTGGAGGCGGCATCGGCCGCCGCAGCGTAGGGGACGGATGTGCGACCGGGTGATTCTTCGTCGAGGGACAACAGCGCGAGACCGGGCCGGGCGCGGGAAGCCTCCTCCGCGCGGCCCGTCGCGGGCCTGAGCGAGGCGGCCGAGATCGCCCTCACCTTCGACGACAACCGCCTCGCGAGCCTCGTCTTCGGCCAGTACGACCAGAACGTCGCCCATCTGGAGCGGCGCCTGGGGATCGTCGCCACCGCGCTCGGCAACCACGTGGTGGTCAAGGGCTCGCCCGAGGCGGCCGAGCGCGCCCGGATCGTGCTGGAGACCCTCTACGCGCGGGTGCGCGACGGGGGTGGGGCGCCGCTCACCCTCGGCGACGTCGACGGGGTGATTCGGGAGGCCTCCCTCCAGGGCTCGCTGTTCCCGGCGAGCGAGGCGCAGACCAACGGCGAGCGCGCGCAGTTCGACCAGATCGCCACCCGCCGCCGCGGCGGCGTGCGGGCCCGCAACGCCGCGCAGGACGCCTACATCAAGGCCCTGCGCGCCAACGAGCTCGTCTTCGCGGAGGGGCCCGCGGGCACCGGAAAGACCTGGCTCGCGGTCGGCTACGCGGTCTCGCTCCTGGAGCAGGGCCACGCGGAGCGCCTGATCCTGTCGCGCCCGGCGGTGGAGGCGGGCGAGCGGCTCGGCTTCCTGCCCGGCGACATGCGCGAGAAGGTCGATCCCTACCTGCGCCCGATCTACGACGCCCTCTACGACTTCATGGAGGCGCGCCACGTCGACCGCGGCCTCCAGACCGGGATGATCGAGATCGCGCCGCTCGCCTTCATGCGCGGGCGCACCCTCACCAACGCGGTGGTGCTGCTGGACGAGGCCCAGAACACCACCTCGATGCAGATGAAGATGTTCCTCACCCGTCTCGGCGAGAATTCGCGCATGATCGTCACCGGCGATCCGAGCCAGATCGACCTGCTCCCGGGCCAGAAATCGGGCCTCGTCGAGGCGGTGCGGATCCTCGACGGCGTCGAGGGCGTCGGGCGCGTCACCTTCCGGGACGTGGACGTGGTCCGCCACGACCTCGTGCGGCGGATCGTCAGCGCCTACGAGGCGGAGGCCCGCGCCACCGGCGTCGAGGCCGACAGCCGCCCGGCCCCGCGCCGCGGGCCGCTGCCGTGAGCGGGACGGCGGACGTGAGCGGCGAGAATGAGATCGACGTCGTCCTCGAGGACGAGCGCTGGGACGAGGCTGTGCCGGACCTCGGCGCCTTCGTGCGCCGCGCGGTCGAGGCGGCCCTCGCGATCCTGCCGCAGGCCGAGCCCGTCGAGGTCAGCGTCGTGCTCACGGACGACGCGGCCGTGCAGGAGCTCAACCGCACCTGGCGGGGCAAGGACAAGCCCACCAACGTGCTCTCCTTCCCGGCCGGCCACGCCCATGGCGGGGTGCCCCGACCCCTCGGCGACGTCGTTCTTGCGTATGACACAATGCTGCGCGAGAGTGGGGAGCAGTCGAAGCCCCTCGGTCACCACCTCGCGCACCTGCTGGTTCATGGCACACTGCACCTCCTGGGACAGGATCATGAGACCGGCGAGGCGCAGGCCGAGGCGATGGAAGCGCTCGAGGTCGCCGCGCTCGCGCGGCTCGGCGTTCCCGATCCCTACGGCGACCCCGCGGAATGAACCGCGGCGCTGCAATCCCTAGAATAGAGAGACATGAGCAACGATCGAAGTCGTGGCGCCGCCGCGACCGCCCAGGCCACCCCGGACGAGGACAGTTCGGCGCGCGAGCCATGGTATGACCGTCTCCTCACCATCTTCCACCTGAAGCCGCGCGAGACGCAGCGCGACGAGATCACCGACGCGCTCGCGGAGGCGCAGTCCGGCGATCACGCCTTCTCGGCCGTCGAGCGCGCGATGCTGCGCAACGTGCTCAGCCTGCACCGGGTGCGCGTCGACGACGTGATGGTGCCCCGCTCCGACGTCGTCGCGGTCCCGGCCGACATCTCGCTGGGCGAACTCCTGAAGGTCTTTCGCACCGCCGGCCATTCGCGCCTGCCGGTCTACGGCGACACCCTCGACGACCCCCGCGGCATGGTCCACATCCGCGACTTCGTCGACCACCTCGCGGCCCGCGCCGAGGCCGGCCCCGCCCGCGCCAAGCCCGCCGCCGAGCCGCCGCCGGTGATCCAGGGCGACGGCCGCGCCCGCCGCCCGCACCTGGCGCGCTCACCGAATCTCTGCGAGGTCGATCTCGGCGCGACGCTGGCCTCGACCCGCATCCTGCGCCCCGTCCTCTACGTCCCGCCGACGATGCCGGCCATCGACCTCCTCGCCCGCATGCAGGCGAGCCGCACCCACATGGCCCTCGTCATCGACGAGTATGGCGGCACCGACGGGCTGATCTCGATCGAGGACCTGATCGAGGTGGTGGTGGGCGACATCGAGGACGAGCACGACGTGGCCGAGGGGCACCGGGTGCTGCGGGTCGACGGCGAGGCCGAGATCTACGTGGCCGATGCCCGTGCCAGCCTCGACGACGTGGCGGAGGCGACGGGCTTCGACATCGCGGGTGCCGTCGGCGAGATGGCCGAGGATGTCGACACGATCGGCGGCCTCGTCGTGACCATCACCGGGCGGGTTCCGTCGCGGGGCGAGGTGATCGCCGTGCCGGGGGACTTCGAGGTCGAGGTGCTCGATGCCGATCCACGCCGGATCAAGCGCCTGCGCCTGCATCACGGCCCGGCCAAGCTCGCCGCCACGCCCGCGCCGCTGGCCCTTCCGCCGCCCCACGCCCTGAACGGCAGTGCCGCGCCCGCCGACGCGGGCGCCTGAACCCGAAATCCGCCGCCTTCCGCGGCTCAAGGACCTGCGAACGCGGAAGGACACGATGCGGCCCGACGGACCCGACCCGCTGCCCGCGGCAGCCCCCTCGCGCCTGCGCCACCTCGCGGGCCGCATCGCCCTGACCGGAGGCTGGCGGCGGCTCGCGATCGCCTGGGCCGCCGGCGCCTGCGGGGCGCTCGCCATGCCCCCGTTCGGGCTGCTGCCGGCCCTCGCCGTCGCCCTGGTCCCGGCGGTCTGGCTCCTCGACGGCGCCGCGACCGGGCGCAGCCGCTCCGGGCGGGTGGTCGGCACCCTCCGGAGCGCGGCGGCCATCGGCTGGGCCTGGGGATTCGGCTACTTCGTCGCCGGGCTGTGGTGGCTCGGCGCCGCCTTCCTGGTCGACGCGGACGAGTTCGCCGCCCTCATGCCCCTCGGCGTGCTCGGTCTGCCGGCCGTGCTCGGCCTGTTCTTCGCGGTCGGATTCGCGCTCGCCCGCCTGCTGTGGTCGCCGGGCGCGGGGCGGATCCTCGCCCTCGCCGCGGGACTCTCGGCGAGCGAGTGGCTGCGCGGCCACCTCTTCACGGGCTTCCCGTGGAACACGCTCGGCATGGCGCTCGGCCAGAACCTCTGGCTGATGCAGTCCGCCTCGCTCCTCGGGCTCTACGGCCTCACGCTCCTGGCCGTCGGGATCGCGGCCGCGCCCGCGACGCTCGCGACCGGTGCGACGGCGCGCGCGCGCTGGGCGCCGAGCCTCATCGCCCTCACCCTCCTGGCCGTGCTCGCGGGAGCGGGCGCGGGGCGCATCCCCGCCGGGCCGATGCCGGACGTGCCGGGCGTGCGCCTGCGCCTCGTCCAGCCGGACATCCCGCAGGATGCCCGCTTCAACCCCCGCAACCGCGAGGGCATCCTGCAGCGCTATCTCGGGCTGAGCGCCAGCGCGACCGGCCCGGACTCGGCCGGGTTGTCCGACGTCACGCACGTGATCTGGCCGGAATCGGCGTTCCCGTTCCTGATCCAGCGCGAACCCCGGGCGCTGGCCCAGATCACCGCCGCGCTGCCGCCCGGAAAGGTCCTGGTGACCGGGGCCGCCCGGGCGGACGAGCCGCTGCCGGGGGAGCGCCTGCACTTCTACAACGGCATCGTGGTGATCGGGGCCGAGGGTTTCCTCGGGGTGCCCTACGACAAGCATCACCTCGTGCCCTTCGGCGAGTACCTGCCGGGGCCGATCGACCGCCTCCTGCGCACCCTCGGCCTGAAGCAGTTCGTCTCCGTGCCGGGGGGCTTCACGGCGGCCGAGGGCGCCCGCCGGCCCCTCGCGGTGCCGGGCCTGCCGGCCGCGGCCGCCTCGATCTGCTACGAAGTGATCTTCCCGGGCGAGGTCGTCCCGAGCGGCGCGTCGCGGCCGGGACTGATCCTGAACCTCACCAACGACGGTTGGTTCGGCGACACGCCGGGGCCTCGCCAGCATTTCGCACAGGCGCGTCTGCGTGCCGTAGAGGAAGGCATGCCTCTTGTCCGTGCAGCCAACACCGGCATTTCCGCCGTCGTGGATCCGTATGGGCGGGTGACCGGGATGCTGCCGGTCGGCGCCGAGGGCGTGCTCGACCGAAAGCTTCCGAGGAACCTAGGGGAAAGGACGCTTTACGGGCGATTTGGCGATATGATTTTCGTGGCTCTGCTTCTAGGATCTGCCCTCATGGCCCTGGGCGTGCGACGCGGGAGATCGCACCCTTAGGCCATCCTTGCGGGGTGGAGTAGGACTTGAAGAAAGCACCGGATCCGATCGACCGTCACGTCGGGCACCGGGTGCGCGTGCGGCGGCTTCTCATGGGCGTCAGTCAGGAGAAGCTGGGGGACGCCCTGGGCGTGACCTTCCAGCAGATCCAGAAGTACGAGAAGGGGGCCAACCGCATCAGCGCCAGTCGGCTGCAGCAGATCGCCGAGATGCTCGGCGTGCCAGTGGGGTTCTTCTACGAGGGCGCGCCGCGCGTCGACAACGGCCACGACGAGAACGTCGAACCGGCGGCGTCGCTCTCGGCTGACGTATTCTGGACCAGCCAGGATCTCCAGCTCGTCCGCGCGTTCCAGAAGGTCGCCGACCCCACGGTGCGCAGGCGCCTCGTGGCCCTGGTCGAGGCCGTCGGCGCCATCGGCGACGAGGCCGCCTCCGAGCGGTAGCGGCGCCGCTTCCGGCGGTTCGCGCCCCACTCCGGGGCGTGCGCTACGCGTCCGCGTGGGTGCGCGGGGCGAGTCCGAACAGCACGCGCGCTTCGTCCGGACTGGCCGGGCTGCGATCGAGGAGGGCGAGGAGCGTCACCGCCTTCTCGACCAGCGCGGCGTTGCTCGGGGCGAGTTGCCCGCGGGACAGGTAGAGGTTGTCCTCCAGGCCGACCCGCACGTGCCCGCCGGCCGTCGCCGCCAGCGCGACCATCGGGAACTCGGCGCGCGCGATGCCGAAGGCCGACCAGACCGCGTCCGGCGGCAGCCGGTCGCGCATCTGCAGCAGGGTCTCGGGCGTCGCCGGGGCGCCCCACGGGATGCCGAGGCAGATCTGGAACAGCGGCGGCCGGGCGAGGTGTCCTTCGGCGATGAGGTGCTTGGCGAGTTCGATCTGCCCGAGATCGAAGACCTCGATCTCCGGCCGTGCCCCCGCCCGCCCGATCAGCGCGGCCATCTCGCGCAGGTGGCCGGGCGTGTTCAGGAAGGTGTGCTCGCCGAAATTCATCGTCGCCACGTCGAGGGTGCAGATCTCCGGGCGCAGGGCCGTGACGTGCCGGGTGCGCGCCTCGGGCGTCGCGAGGCTGGTGCCCGGACCGGCCACGGCCGGGTCGTCGGCGCCCGGGATGAAGCGCCCGCCCGCCCCGGTGGTCAGGTTGAGGATGACGGAGTCGTTGCGCTCCCGGATGCGCTCGACCACCTCGCGGTAGAGGGCGAGGTCCATGCTGGGCTTCGCCGTCCCCGGATCGCGCACGTGGATGTGGACGACGGCCGCCCCGGCCGCGGCCGCGTCGAGCGCCGAACGGGCGATGGCCTCCGGCGTGACCGGCACGGCGGGGTTCTTCGACGGCGTGTCGAACGAGCCCGTCAGGGCGCAGGTGATGACGGTCTTTCCCGCGAGGGGGGAGGGGGTCATGGCGGTCTCCCGAGGACTCAGTGCACCTCACAAAACTCCCGCCGCATTGGAAGCGCCACGGTGAGCGACGACGGCGATCGGGAGTTTTGTGAGAGACACTCAGTCGCTGCCGCCGTCGACCACCAGGGTCTCGCCGGTCATGTAGGCGGCCCCGGCCGCCAGGAAGAGCATCGCCTCGGCGATGTCCTCGGGCTTGGCGAGGCGGGCCAGAAGGGTGCGCGCGACGGTGGCCTGCTTGCGCTCGGGCGGCCACGCCTCCGTCCAGGGCGTCTCGACGAGGCCGGGCGCGACGGCGTTGACCCGCACCTCCGGGGCGAGCGCCCGCGCGAGGCTGCGGGTGAGGTTGACGAGCCCCGCCTTGCTCGCCGAGTAGGCGATGCTGGAGCCGCGGCGCCCGAGCCCGGCGACCGACGCCGTGTTCACGATCGCCCCGCGCCGCGCCCGCAGGGCCGGAGCGGCCGCCCGCGCGCAGCGATAGGGGCCGATCAGGTTCGTCGCCAGGATGGTCTGCCAGAACTCGTCCGTCATCGCGTCGAGATCGGCGAAGGGGATCGGCGTGGTGGTCCCGGGCGTCCCGGCATTGTTGATGAGGACGTCGAGACCGCCGAGGGCCTCGATCGCCCGTCCGACCAGCGCCTCCGCCCCGCCGGGCTCCGCCACGTTGGCGGCGATCGCCGTGACGCGCAGCCCCTCCGCGGCGAGGCGGGAGGCCGCCTCCGGGCCGCGCCCGTCCGCCGGAAGGTGGTTGAGGGCGACCGCCGCGCCGCACCGGGCGAACAGCGTCACGGCCGCGAGGCCGATCCCGGACGCGCCCCCCGTCACCAGGACGCACTTGCCGCTCAGGTCGGCGCTGATCATCCGTGTTTCCGCCCTGCGAAATCGTATTTCGCACCACACTGGCAGCTGCGGCGTGGCCTGTCCAGGCGGTCCTCAGCGCACGAGGCGGTCCGCGTGGGCGGCGCCGAGCCCGATGCGCTCGTAGTGGCGCCGGGCCGTGTCGAGCTTGGTGAACACGTCCTCGTAACCGAGGGCCTGGCCGTAGGGATCGACGTAGGTGTAGCCGCCGGTGACGTGGAACAGCGTCGCCATCTCGATCACGTCGTCGGGCACCACGAGGGTGTGGGTCTCGCCCGGCGGCTCGAACGCGTAGTCGCCGGGACCGGCTTCCCAATCGTGTTCGAGGTAGCGCCAGCGCCCGCGCAGCGTGAAGGCGTGGACCGGGCCGCTGTGCCGATGGCGGGACAGCACGCCGGCGGCGCGCACCCGCAGGATGTTCACGTAGTAGCCCTGGCTCACGCAGAGCACGAGCGGCTTGAAGGCGACGTCGGCCGATTGCGGCACCCAGTCCCGCTCGTCGCCGTCGAGGGAGAACCCGCCGCCGACGAAGATGTCCGGGATCATGCCGCCGGGCTGGGGCAGCTGGTAGGCGACCTTGCTGGTGTCGAGGCCGGGGCGGGCGGGGGCGCTGGCGGATGACATCGATTCCTCCGGTTGTTTCACGCCGGGTCTACACGCGATGCGGCAGGAGGCTCCACCCCACCCCTCGTCGCCCGAGCTAATCGACGATCCCGAGCGCCCGCATCTGCCCGATCGTCTCCAGGAGCTTGGGGCCGGTCTGGCGCCGCAGCACCGTCTCGGTCATCAGGAAGGCCGGGCCGCTCACGTTCACCGCGAAGATGCCCCGCGCGCCGGGGCTGTGCACCGGCGCCGCCACCGCGTTGATCTCCGGATGCCAGATGCCGATGCCGACGCAGAAGCCGTGCTCGGCCACCTCCGCGTCGCAGCGGGCGATCGTCGCCTCCAGGCGCGGCCAGTCGCTTCCCGCCTCCGCCCGCAGCCGCGCGATCAGGGGCGCGCGCTCGGCCTCGTCCAGGCCCGCCAGCGTCGCCATCCCCATGGCGCTGCGGGCGATCGGCAGGTGGAAGCCGACGTCCCGCGAGATCGTGATGGTCTGCCCGACGCCGCGCCAGAGCTGGATGTAGACGCTGTGGAGCCCGTCGAGGAGGCCGAGGGCGACGTGGGCCTGGACCGCGGTGGCGAGGTCCTGCAGGTAGCGCTTCGCCAGCTGCGGGAAGGAGTTCTGGCGCAGGAAGGCGGCCGAGAGCGCGAGGACGGACGGTCCCAGGCCGTAGCGCTCCCCGTCCTCGCCGTGGACGAGGTAGCCGAGCGTCAGCAGCGTGTGGGTGAGCCGCGACACGGTCGGCTTCGGCAGGCCCGTGCGCTCCGCGATCTCGCGGTTGCCGAGCAGCTCGGCCGCGTCCCGGAAGGCGCGCAGCACCTGCAGGCCGCGCGCGAGCGCCGTCACGAACTGGCGGTCGCCCTCCTCCCCGTCGCCGAGGGCGGGATCGCGCCACGCCGCCGCGCGGCCGCGCGGCGTTCCTCCACTCGTCGCCAGCGCCTCTGCCATCCCGACGCCACTCCGTCCCGGCCGCGCGCGGCCTCGCCGGGACCCTGCCTCCCGGCCCGCCTCGCGGCAAGTCGTTTCGCGATGCGGATCGCTATTTCGCCGCTTGACCGGCCCGGGACCTGCGGGCAGGGTTCGGGCGTTCGGGCGGTGCGCCCGCCGAAAGGCGGCGGACCGGCCGCGCGACCGCGCCGGCGATCCGGCGGCGACGCCGAACACGGCGCGCCCGCACGCAATGAACAGGTCATCCGGAGGAGGAAACGGTGTCGAGATCGATCGCACGCGCGGGGCTGGCCGGCACGGTGCTGGCAGGGATCCTCGCGCTCGGAGCCGGGGCGGCCGCGGCGGCGCCCGCCACCCTCAAGATCGCCTTCATCGATCCCCTGTCGGGTGGCGGCGCCAGCACCGGCGAGGCCGGACTCAAGACCTTCCAGTATATGGCGGAGCAGAACAACGCCAAGAATGCGGACCTGAAGCTCGAAGTGCAGGGCTACGACAACAAGCTCAACCCGCAAGAGAGCCTCGTCCAGCTGCAGAAGGCCATCGATTCCGGCGCACGCGTGGTGGTGCAAGGGAACGGCTCCAGCGTCGCCTCGGCGATCGTCGATTTCGTCAACAAGTACAACGACCGCAATCCCGGCAAGGAGATCATCTATCTCAACTATGCCGCGGTCGATCCGGTTCTGACCAATGCCAAATGCAGCTATTGGCATTTTCGCTTCGATGCCAATTCCGACATCAAGATGAATGCCTTGACGAATTTCATCAAGGACAAACCGGAGATCAAGAAGGTCTACCTGATCAATCAGGATTACTCGTTCGGGCAGGCGGTGCGCAGCGCCGCCCGGACGATGCTGAAGGCCAAACGGCCCGACATCCAGATCGTCGGCGACGAGGTCGCACCGCTGCAGAAGGTCAACGACTTCTCGCCCTACGTCGCGAAGGTGAAGGCCTCCGGCGCCGACACGGTGATCACCGGCAACTGGGGTCAGGACATGTCGCTGCTGTTCAAGGCGGCGGCCGATGCCGGGCTCCAGGCGAATTTCTACACCTATTACGGCGGCGGCGCCGGGGCGCCGACCGCGATCAAGCAGGCGAACCTGAGCGACCGGGTGTTTCAGGTGGCGGAGGGCTACGCCAACATCCCCTATCCGCCGGGCCACGATTTCGAGAAGGCCTACCGGGCGCGGAACGGGCAGGAACTGACCTATCCGCGCGTCGTCAATCTGATGACCGCTTTGGCCAAGGCCGCGTCCGAGGCGAAGTCGACCGACCCCAAGGCCATCGCGAAGATGATGGAGTCGATCCACAACGACACGCTCTACGGCCAGGACAGCTTCATGCGGCCTGACGACCACCAGCTGTTCCAGCCGATCTACATCTCGCAATTCGGGCCGATCGACGCTGGCAAGCAGTTCGACAGCGAGAATACCGGCTGGGGCTGGAAGGCCGCGGGCGAGATCTCGGCCAAGGACACGCTGCTGCCGACCACCTGCAAGATGGACCGGCCGAGCTGAGGACGAAGGCGCGGCGCACCCGCCCCGCCTCCGGGCGCATGCGACCCGGAAAACCAGCACAGCATACCGCGAGGCGACCGCTTCCCAGCACCGTTGCCGGCATGCGGAGCCGCTTCGCGGCGAGCCCGTGCGCTGGTTCCCGGATCGCCTTCCCCAGCCGGGACAGTCGTTCGGGAGAGGAGGGCGCCTGACGCCTCACCGCCGGACCACACGATGACGACTCGCAACGAACCGCCCTCACCGGAGACCGCCCGTTGCTCGAACTCCTGATCGTGTCGACGCTGAACGGCCTGCTCTACGGCATGCTGCTGTTCCTGATGGCGAGCGGGCTGACGCTCATCTTCAGCATGATGGGCGTCCTGAACTTCGCGCATGCGAGCTTCTACATGCTCGGCGCGTTCTTCGGCTATCAGATCAGCCGCTTCACCGGGTTCTGGGTCGGGCTCGTGGTCGCCCCCGTCCTGGTGGGCGGCATCGGCGCGCTGATCGAGCGCTACGGCCTGCGCCCCGTCCACCGCCACGGCCACGTCCCGGAGCTGCTCTTCACCTTCGGCCTCGCCTACGTGATCGAGGAGGTGGTGCAGATGGTCTGGGGCAAGCTGCCGGTCGACTACCGGGTGCCGGCCATCCTGGACTTCCCCGCCTTCACGGTCTTCGACACCAACTACCCCGCCTACAAGCTGTTCATGCTCGTCGTGGCGGTGGCGATCTTCGCCGGCCTGCTGCTCGTGCTGACCCGCACCCGGGTCGGTCTGATCATCCAGGCGGCGCTGACCCACCCGAACATGGTGGGGATGCTCGGGCACGACGTCGCCAAGGTGTTCATGCTGGTCTTCGGCATCGGCACCGGGCTCGCGGCGGTGGCGGGCGTCATCGCCGGTCCGTCCCTGGTCACGCAGGCCAACATGGCGGGCCTCCTCGGTCCGATCCTGTTCGTGGTGGTGGTGGTGGGCGGGCTCGGCTCGCTCACTGGCGCCTTCCTGGCCTCCCTGCTGATCGGGCTGATCCAGACCTTCGCGGTCTCCCTCGACGTGTCCGTGGCGAGCCTCGCCCAGGCGATGGGCGTGAGCTTCGCCCCGCAGGGCGGGGTGCTCGGCGACCTCTGGACGGTGACGATCGCCCAGGTCGGGCCGGTGATCCCCTACCTCCTGCTCGTGGTCGTGCTGATCGTCCGGCCGACCGGGCTCCTCGGGAACCGCGAAGCATGACGGACCTCGCCGAACGGGCGCCCGCCTCCGACTGGACCGCCGCCGCGCCGGCCCGCACGGTGCCGCCCCGGGCGTCCGGCCTCGCGGCCCGGATCCTGCCCTGGCTCGCCGGCGCGGCGATCCTCGTCGCCGCGCCGCACGTCTTCACCGGCGGCGCCGCGCTCACGATGCTGAGCCTGATGGGCATCGGCATCGTGTTCGCCCTGTCCTACAACATGCTGCTCGGGCAGACCGGGCTCCTGTCCTTCGGACACGCGGTCTATTACGGGCTCGGCGCCTTCGCGACCGTGCATGCCATGAACGCCGTCACGGCCGCCCGCCTGCCGGTGCCGCTGCCGGCGATGCCCCTCGTCGGCGCCGTCACGGGCCTCGCCTTCGGCCTCTTGTTCGGCTCCGTCTCGACGCGCCGCGCCGGCACCGTCTTCGCGATGATCTCGCTCGGCCTCGCCGAACTCGTCGCCTCGGGCTCGCATATCCTGGGAAGCGTCTTCGGCGGCGAGGAGGGCGTCACCACCAACCGCACCAAGCTCCTGCGCCTGTTCGACCTGAATTTCGGCCCGCAGATCCAGGTCTACTACCTGATCGCCGGCTGGTGCCTGCTCTGCGCGCTGCTGATGTACGGCATCACACGGACGCCGCTGGGGCGCCTGTGCAACGCCGTGCGCGAGAATCCGGAGCGGGTCGAGTTCATCGGCTACGAGCCGCAGACCATCCGGCTCGTCGCCTTCTGCCTCTCGGCCGGCTTCGCGGGCGTCGCGGGCGCGCTGGCGGCGATCAACTTCGAGATCGTCAACGTCTCGTATCTCGGCCTCAACCAGTCGGGCGCGGTGCTGCTCGCCGCCTTCATCGGCGGAGTCGGCCACTTCGTCGGGCCGGTGATCGGCGCGATCGTCGTCACGCTGCTGCAGGTCTCGCTCTCCGACCTGACCGAGGTCTGGCAGCTCTATTTCGGGCTCTTGTTCATCGCCATCGTGATGTTCGCGCCCGGGGGGCTGGCGGGCCTCGCGCTGATGCACGGCCCCCTGATCCGGGCCGGAACCGCCCATCGGCTGCTGCCGGCCTACGCGCTGGCGCTGCCGCCGGCCCTGCTCCTCGGGCTCGGGCTGATCGCCCTCATCGAGATGAGCTTCCACGCCCTGGTGAAGGCCGGGGAGGGGAGCGTCCTGGTGCTGTTCGGCCTCTCCCTCGACCTCGCGACGCCGCTGCCGTGGCTGGTGGCGGGCGCGGCGCTGATCGGCGGGATCCTCGGCCTGCGCTTCGCCGCGCCCCGCGTCGCCGCGGCCTGGCACGCCGCGTCCCCGGACGCCCAGGAGACGTCGTCCCGATGACCGTGCCGGCCCTCGCCCTCACGGGCATCACCAAGTCCTTCGGGGCGACGCAGATCATCGCCGGCGTCGACCTCGCCGTGCCGGCGGGCGAGCGCCACGCGATCATCGGGCCGAACGGCGCCGGGAAGTCGACCCTGTTCAACCTGATCAGCGGGCGCCTCGCGCCCACGAGCGGCACGATCCGCCTGGAGGGGGAGGACATCACCGGGGCGCGGCCCGCCGCGATCAACCGGCGCGGCCTCGCGCGCAGCTTCCAGGTCACCAACATCTTCCCGAAGCTGAGCGTCTGGGAGAACGTGCGCTGCGCGGTGCTGCGGGCGCGGGGCGTCGGCCCCTGGTTCTGGCGCAGCGTCGAGCGCCTGCCGGGCATCGCCGAGCGCACCGCCGAGATCCTCGACAGCATCCGCCTCGGGCACCGGGCCGCGATGCCGGCCGGAATGCTGGCCTACGCGGAGCAGCGGGCGCTGGAGATCGGCGTCAGCCTCGCGAGCGACGCCCGGGTCATCCTCCTCGACGAGCCGATGGCCGGCATGAGCCACAGCGAGAGCGAGCACGCCACCGCGCTGATCCGCGAGGTCACGGTCGGGCGCACCCTGCTGATGGTCGAGCATGACATGGCGGTGGTGTTCGGCCTCGCCGACCGGGTCTCGGTGCTGGTCTACGGCCGCCTCATCGCCACCGACACGCCCGCGCGGATCCGTGAGAACCGCGCCGTCCAGGAAGCCTATCTGGGAGTCGCCGCCGCATGAGCGCCGCCGTCGCGATGCCGGCGCCCGCCCCGGCCCTCCTGGAGGTCGAGGACCTGCACGCCTATTACGGCAAGAGCCACATCCTGCAGGGGGTGAACTTCACGGTCGGCGCGGGCGAGATCGTCTCGATCCTCGGCCGCAACGGCGTCGGCCGCTCGACGACCCTCAAGGCGGTGATGGGGGACGTGCGGCCCCACGGCACGATCCGCTTCAAGGGCCGGCCGATCGCGGGCCTCAAGCCCCACCTCGTCGCCCGCCGCGGCCTCGGCTACGTGCCGGAGGAGAGGGCGATCTTCCCCAAGCTCACGGTGCGCCAGAACCTCGCGCTCGGCGAGAAGGCCGGCTCGGGCGCCCGCTGGACCCTCGACGACATCTTCCGTCTGTTCCCGCGGCTGCAGGAGCGCATCGACACGCTCGGCGGCGTGCTCTCGGGGGGCGAGCAGCAGATGCTCACCATCTGCCGCACCCTGATGGGCAACCCTGACCTCGTGATGATCGACGAGCCGACCGAGGGGCTCTCGCCCCAGATGGTGGCGCGCGTCGGCGACCTCATCGCGGAGATCGCCGCCCGCGGCGTCGCCGTCCTGCTCGTCGAGCAGAAACTGACCATCGCCCTCAGGCTCTCGCAGCGGCTCTACGTCATGGGCCACGGCCGCGTGGTCTTCGAGGGCACCCCCGCCGCCCTGATGGCGGCGGAGGCCGTGCGGCGGGAGTGGCTGGAGGTGTGATTCGGGATCCGCTCGCCTCCGTTCAGGCTCCCCTTTTCCGGACGACTGAAGCGACAGCGGAAGGAGATCCGGAATCCAGATGATGAACTGCCGCGAAGCGGCTCCGGATCTCAGCAACGTTGCTGACATACGGCGCTTCGCAGCGTCTTGCGCTGGTTTCCGGACCTCCTTCCGCTGACGCTTCAGTCGTCCGGAAAAGGGGAGTTTGATGGAGACCGGCGCGCTCTCTGACCGCCGAGCGGGCCGGCTTCTATCGAGTCCTCAGCGGACGCCGAGCAGCTCCACGTCGAAGATCAGCGTGGCGTTCGGCGGGATCACCCCGCCGGCGCCGCGCGCCCCGTAGCCGAGGTCCGGCGGGATGACGAGGGTGCGCTTGCCGCCGACCTTCATGGTCGAGAGGCCCTCGTCCCAGCCCTTGATCACCTGGCCGGTGCCGACCGCGAAGTCGAGCGGCTGGCCGCGATCGACCGAGCTGTCGAACTTCTTGCCCTTCTTGCCCTTGTCGTCGAGCCAGCCGGTGTAGTGGACGCTGACCTTCTGGCCGGCCTGCGGCTGGGCGCCGGTGCCGACGACGTCGTCCTTGTACTTGAGGCCCGACGGCGTGGTCGCGAAGTCGGCGGAGGAGGCGGCAGTACTCATGGCGATCAACACGGCTCCGGCACGAAGGAAGGAAGTGAGGCGCATCGTCAGAATGGTGACCTCGTCTCGCGTCTGGGGGGCCGGGTTAGCACGCCGGCCGCCGGAAGCCGAGAGGGGGCGGGCGGTCAGGCCCGCGGCAGCGCCTCGGGATCGACCGGCTCCCCGTGCGCCCAGCGCAGGATCAGGTCGCGCACCTCCTCGGGCGTCGCGAGGCGGCGCTGCGCGATCGTCTCGCCGCCGCCGACCCGGACGCTGATCCCGCCATCCGCGTTCACGGTGGCGAAGGCCTTCTCGTCGGTGAGGTCGTCGCCGAGGAAGAGCGCGCGGCGGCCCGCGTAGGGCGGTGCCTCCTGGAAGCTGCGGATCGCGTGGCCCTTGGTGGCGCTCGCCGGCAGGATCTCGCCCACCGCCTTGCCCAACTGCAGCCGGTAGGCCTCGCCGAGGTCGGCCGCGATCCGCCGGACGGCCTGCTGCGCCGCTTCGGCCGCCGCCGGTGCGGCGAGGCGCCAGTGCACGGCGACCGAGCAGCCCTTGTCCTCGATCAGGACCGCGTCGAGGTCCGCCGTCGCCCGCTGCAGCCGCGCGACCCCGTCCCGCAGGGCGGGATGCGCGGCGGGATCGCCGCCCGTCGCCCGGTCCCCGCGGCGCAGCTCGACCCCGTGCAGACCGCCGACGTCGAAGCGCTCGGGCGCCAGGAACCCGTCGATGGTGGCGATCGGCCGGCCGGTCACGATGGCCAGCGCCCCGCCGAGCCGCGCCCGCAGCCGCGCCAGGGCGTGGGGCAGGGCCGGCGGCACCACCACGGCGTCGGGCCTCGGGGCGATGTCGACGAGGGTGCCGTCGAAATCGAGGAACAGCGCGTGGGCGGTGTCGGTCACGGGAACGGCCCTCCGAGGCGGCGACGCATCCTGGCCGCCGCGGCGGGAGGGCCGGCGGCGGACGCGCGCATAGATCGGCAGGGCGGCCCGAAACGCAATGGTGCGGAGCGTCATCGAAGCATCGCCGCGGGGCCTTATGGCGGCCTCCATCGCGGAGGATGGTCCATGCGGCGGCGAAACGTGCTCCTCATCGTGGTCGATCAGTGGCGCGCCGACCACGTGCCGCATCTCCTGCGGGCGCGGGGGCGCGTGCCCCACCTGCGCACGCCGAATCTCGACCGCCTCTGCGGCGAGGGCGTCACCTTCGCGGAGCACGTGACGGCCTGCGTGCCCTGCGGCCCGGCGCGGGCGAGCCTGCTCACCGGCCTCTACCTCATGAACCACCGGGCGGTGCAGAACACCGTCCCGCTCGACGGCCGGCACTTCAATCTCGGCAAGGCGTTGCGGGGCATCGGCTACGATCCGGCGCTGATCGGCTACACCACGACGGCGCCCGACCCGCGCGGCACCAGCCCGAACGACCCGCGCTTCCTGGTGCTGGGCGACCTGATGGACGGTTTCCGCTCCGTCGGGGCCTTCGAGCCAAACATGGACGGGTATTTCGGCTGGGTGGAGCAGAACGGCTTTCCCCTGCCGCCGCGGCGCGAGGATATCTGGCTGCCGGACGGCGTGGACGCGGTGCCGGGCGCCACGGACCGGCCGGCGCGCATCCCGCGGGACCTCTCCGACAGCGCCTTCTTCACCGAACGGGCGTTGACCTACCTGAAGGGCCGGGCGGGCAAGCCGTTCTTCCTGCATCTCGGCTATTACCGGCCGCACCCGCCCTTCGTGGCCCCCGCGCCCTACCACGCCGTGTACCGGCCGGAGGACATGCCGGCGCCGTTGCGCGCCGAGAGCCCGGAGGCCGAGGCGGCGCTGCACCCGCTCCTCAGGTTCTACATCGACTCGATCCGCCGCGGCTCCTTCTTCTACGGAGCGGAGGGGAGCGGCTCCACCCTCGACGAGGGCGAGATCCGGCAGATGCGGGCGACCTATTGCGGCCTGATCACCGAGATCGACGACTGCCTGGGCCGGGTCTTCGCCTATCTCGACGAGACGGGACAGTGGGAGGACACGCTCGTGGTGTTCACGAGCGACCACGGCGAGCAGCTCGGCGACCACCACCTCCTCGGCAAGATCGGCTTCCACGACGAGAGCTTCCGCATCCCGCTGGTGATCAAGGATCCGGCCCGGACGGACCGGGCGGGCGCGGTCGAGCACGCCTTCACGGAGAGCGTCGACGTGATGCCGACGATCCTCGACTGGCTCGGCGGCGAGATCCCGCGCGCCTGCGACGGCCGCTCGCTCCTGCCCTTCGTCGCGGGGGAGCGCCCGGCCGATTGGCGGAGCGAACTCCACTACGAGTACGATTTCCGCGACGTACACTATTCGCGGCCGGAGGCGGCGCTCGGGCTCGACATGGACCGGTCGAGCCTCTGCGTGGTGCAGGATTCGCGCTACAAATACGTGCACTTCGCCGCGCTGCCGCCGCTTTTCTTCGATCTCGCCGCCGATCCGGGCCAGTTCCGCAATCTCGCGGACGACCCGGCCTGCGCGGCTTTGGTTCGCGACTACGCGCAGAAGGCCCTGTCCTGGCGGCTCTCCCACGCGGACCGGACCCTGACGCATTACCGCAGCACGCCGCGGGGGCTGGAGGAGCGCCGCGGCGGCGAGGCGGTGCTGCTGACGACCCGCCGCGCCGCGGACGGGCCGGCCTGAAACCCGAGGGCCCGGCGGGCATCGTGCCGCGGGGCGCGGGATCGGCGGCTGCCGCATCCTCTCGCCGGGAGGAACCTCGCATGCGTCCGCAGCCGATCGCCCCCGCTCCGGGTCAGGAGAGCGTCTGGGATTACCCGCGCCCGCCGCGGCTGGAGCCCGTGGCGGAGCGCCTCGCGGTCGTCCTGGGCGGGATCACCATCGCCGAGACCCGCGCCGGCTTCCGCGTGCTCGAGACGAGCCATCCACCGACCTACTACGTCCCGCCCGACGCGATCCTGGCCGGCGTTCTCGGACCCGCACGCCCGGCGAGCGTCTGCGAGTGGAAGGGCCGTGCGCTCCTGTACGACGTTGCGGCAGGCGGGCGCATCGCGGCGGGCGCCGCCTGGGCCTATCCGGACCCGACCCCGGCCTTCGCGCCGATCGCCCGTTACGTGGCCTTCTACGCCGGTCCGATGGACGCTTGCTTCGTCGGGGACGAGCAGGTCACCCCTCAGCCAGGCGGCTTCTACGGCGGCTGGATCACCCGCTCCGTGGTCGGCCCGTTCAAGGGCGGCCCGGGGACGATGGGCTGGTGAGCGGGCGCCCTGCGCAGCGCGGCTCTCCGGAGAAATGCCGGGCGATCGCGTGCATGACGTCGCGAGGCGCATCGACGCCTTTGTCCCGGGGGGCGGCAGTTCTCGTCCCGCTCGGCGGTCATGAGGCAAAGCGTAGATCCCCGCTCCGTGGCAGAAAATCCTTCTCCTCATGCTGAGGTGCGACCGCAGGGAGCCTCGAAGCACCCCAGAACGCAGATCCAAGACGCCATCGCCTCGGACGAAATGTTCCGGAGTGCTTCGAGGCTCCCTGCGGTCGCACCTCAGCATGAGGAGGGATGTGTCTTCCACATCCGCTCAGCTGATGAACCGCCTGGAAAGACGGGTGCGCGCGGCACCTGAGCGGAAGCGGGGCAGGGCTGAGGAGTGGCACGCTCGTCTTCCATCGACCGGCCGATCGCTGGACGCCCCATCCGGCCGAGCTATTCTGCCGTTGCGTCAGCGCGGCCCGATCCAGGCCGAACGAGACCTCAGGACGATGGGCCGAGCCGGTGTGCCCCCGCGGGCGCTGCCCCCCGCAGGTCCGATGCAGGAGACGATCATGAGCCACCCCCGGCCCCTCAGAGTCGCGGTGATCGGGCGCGGTCTCGTCGGGTCGGCCGCCGCGCGGCACCTGAGCAAGCGCGGTCACGCCGTCGCGCTAGTCGGTCCCGACGAGCCCGCCGACATCTCCCGCCACGACGGCGTGTTCGGCAGTCACTACGATGAGGGCCGCATCGCGCGGCAGTTCGATTCCCATCCGTTCTGGCTGAAGGCCAACGTGGCCGCCATCGCGCGCTACGGGGAGATCGCCCAGGAGAGCGGCGTGGGCTTCTATCGCGAGGTCGGCGCGCTCCATGTCGGCCCCGCGGACCGTGCCGACGTGACGGCCGTGGGGGAGGTCTGCGCCGCGGCCGGGATCCCGTGCGAGCGCTACGACGCGTCGGGGCTCGCCGAACGATTTCCGTTCCTGCGATCGACCGATGGGATGGCGGGCACGTTCGAGCCGCGCCGGGCCGGGCATATCAGCCCGCGCCGCCTCGTCCGGGCGCAGACGATTGCCGCGGAGCGGGCGGGGGCGCGGATCATCGACGAGCCCGCCCTGGGGCTCTCGGAGAGCGGGACGGGCGTGACCATCCGCACGCGCTCCGGCAGCGTCGAGGCCGACCGCGTCCTCGTGGCGGCGGGAGGCCACGCGCCGTCGCTGCTCGGGCGATCCTTCGATGTCATGGTGTATGCGCGGACCGTGGCCCTGTTCCGCCTCGGGGCCGGGGAGGTGCGGCGCCTCGCCGGCATGCCGTCGATGCGCTGCCTCGGACCTATGGGCCGCGATCCCTACATCCTGCCGCCGATTCCCTACCCGGACGGGCACAGCTGGCTGAAGCTGGGGGCGACCCCGTCGATCTCCCGCTGGAGAGCGAGGCGGACATCAAGGACTGGTTCCGCTCGGGCGGCTCGGTTTCGGTCGCCGACGGGCTCCAGGAGCAGATCCTCGACAGGATCCGCGACCTCACCTTCGAGGAACGCCGCGTCGTGCCGTGCATGACCAGCTTCGGAACCACGGGCCTGCCCTGCATCGGCCCGGTCTCGGAGCGGATCGCCGTCGCCTTCGGATGCTACGGCAAGAGTGCCAAGTGCTCCGACGAGCTGGGCCGGCTGGGCGGGATGGCGCTGCTCGGGGAGGCGCCGGCGGAGCTGGCGCCCTGATCGCCTTCGGCCGGGCGCCGCGCTCACGGAGCGGCGGAACGCGGTCCGTCCAGCACCGGCCAGGGCCTGGCCGCCTCGAAGGCCCGCGCCGCCGCCAGCACGCGGGCATCGCTGCGCATCGGTCCCACGATCTGCAGCCCGACAGGGAGACCGGCCGCGGTGAGGCCGCAGGGCACGCTCGCCGCCGGCTGCCCGGTGAGGTTGAACGGGTAGGAGAACGGCGTCCAGGTCAGCCAGTCGTCGCCGTAGGACCCGTCCGGCGGGGTCAGGTGCCCGACCGGGAGCGCCGGCACCGCCACGGCGGGCGTGAGCAGCAGGTCGTAGCGGGCGTGGAACCGCGCCATCGCCGTGAAGATGGCGGCCCGCGCGTTGAGCGCGGCGAGGAAGTCCGGCGCCGCGATCCGGCTCCCGCGCAGGGCGGCCTCGCGCAGGGCCGGCTCGATCGCCTCGCGCTCCGCCTCCGGGATGCCGCGCAGCACGCTCCAGGCGCCGACGAGCCAGATCCCGTTCAGCGTCTCGACCGGGTCGGCGAAGCCCGGATTCGCCTCTTCCACGATCGCCCCGAGATCCGCGAAGGCCGCCGCGCCTCGCGCCGCCAGTTCCGCCACCTCCGGGTCGACCCGCGCGGCGAAGCCGAGACGCGGGCTCCAGGCGACGCGCAGGCCCCGCACGCCCTCCTCCAGGGCGCCCGAGAAATCCGGCGGTTCTGCAAGGTCGGCCAGCATGTCGCGGTTGTCGGGCCGGGCGATCGCCCGCAGCATCAGGGCCGCGTCGCCCACGCGGCGGGCGAGCGGCCCCAGATGCGCCACGGGCCCGAACGGGGAGGGCGGGTAGGCGGGAACGCGGCCGTAGGTCGGCTTGAGACCGAACACGCCGCAGAAGGCGGCCGGGATCCGGATCGAGCCCGCGCCATCGGTGCCGAGATGGGCGATCCCGAGATCGAGCGCGGCCGCGGCGGCGGCCCCCGCCGAGGAGCCGCCGGTGGTGCGCGACAGGTCCCAGGGATTGCGGGTCGGGCCGGTGAGCGTCGAATCGCCGAGGCCCTTCCAGCCGAATTCCGGCATCGTCGTCTTGCCGAGGGGGATCGCGCCCGCCTCCAGCAGGCGGTCGACCGCCGGGGCGTTCTCGGTGAGCGGCGCGGTCGCGGAGGTGCGCGAGCCGCGGCGCATCGGGTGCCCGGCCCAGGCGATGTTGTCCTTGATGGTCACCGGCATGCCGTCGAGGGGGCCGAGCGGCGTGCCGGCCCGCCAGCGCGCCTCCGACTCCGTCGCCCGCGCCAGCGCCGCCTCGGCATCCACCAGGATGAAGGCGTTCACGGCCGGATCCTGCGCGGCGATCCGCGCCAGGGCGTCGGACACCGCCTCCCGCGGCGACAGGCTGCCGGCGCGGTAATGCGCGGCGAGCCCCGCCCCGTCGAGCTGCCGGATCTCCTTCATGGGCCTCTCCTCCTCACCGTCGGGGCCGGCCGCCATCAGGCGACCGGGTAGGTCCGGCCCTTCCAGGTCGCCACGCCCGCCTGTCGCGGCCGCAGCAGGGCGTTCCACTGCAGGGCGAGCGTTACCAGCACCGCCACGGGATGCAGCGGCACGGTCCACCATGCCTCCCGGGCCTTCAGCGTCACCGCGAGGCGCGTGCCGAGCGAGACGAGGATCGGCAGCAGGGCGCGCCGGTCGCCCGCCAGCAGCAGCCAGGGCAGCACCTGGCCCCCGAACAGCAGCAGCGTCCAGACCGGGAGGGCGCGGGGGGTCGCCATGCCCTCCTGGGCGTTCTTCGAGAAACCCGCCCAGGCCTGGGCGAAGCTCGCATACATGCGGCAGGTGGCGAGCGGCGCGCCGTCGACGAGGTCGGTGCGCCAGCCGGCCCGGCGGAAGACCCGCGGCAGCTGCACGCCGTCGTGCAGGCTCGCGCGGATGGCCGCGTGCCCGCCCGCCGCCCGATACGCCTCGGCATCGAACAGGACGAGCTGCCCGCAGGCCGCCCCCAGCGCCGGATGGCCGATCCGGCGCGCCAGCGGGATCGGCAGGTAGCCGAGAAGCAGGAAGTCGATCATCGGCACCGTCAGCCCCTCGCCGAGGCTGGCGGTGACCTGCCGGGGCACCCCGCTCACGAGGGCGATCCGCCGCCGCCGCGCATGGGCCGCCAGGGCCGAGGCGGCCAGGGGCTCCAGCCGCACATCCGCGTCGATGAAGAGCAGGAAACGGCCCCGCGCCGCCTCCGCGAGGCGCTGGCAGGCGTGGTTCTTGCCCGTCCAGCCCGGCGGGAGTGGCGGCAGGCGCAGGAGGCGCAGCCGCGGCTCGCCGGCCGCCAGCGCCTCGACGATGCCGTCCGTCCCGTCCGTCGAGTGGTCGTCGGCGACGATCACCTCCACCGGGACGTCGAGGCTCGCCAGGGCGGCCGCGATGGTGGCCGGGAGGTTCGCGGCCTCGTTGCGCGCCGGGATCAGGATCGAGACCAGATCGAAGCGGGGCTCCGGCGCGGGCGTCCGCAGCGCCAGGAGGTTGCCGAGCGCCAGCGCCGCGGGGATCAGCGCGAGGACCAGGGCCAGGAGGGTCACGCGGTCGTCATCCTTTGCCGTGCCCGGGCTCGAAGCGCCGCCCGGCGAGCGCGGCGGCGAGCCGGCGCCCGATGTCGTAGACGCCGCCGACCCCGCGGGCTCCCTCGGCGAGCGCGAGGAAGCGCGCGGGATCGCGGCGCGTCACGTCGGCGCTGAGCCGATCGAGGAGCGCCGTCAAGTCGGATTCGAGCCGCGCCAGCCGCTCCCCGCGCGTCAGGGCGAGCAGGTCCCGCGCCGCCACGGGCGCGCCGAACGCCGCGAAGGCCTCGCCGCCCCGCTCGGACCAGAAGGCGTATTCGAGGGCGAGGGGCACGAACACGGCGTCGGGCGCGATCTCCGCGAGATGCGCCACGCCGGGCCGCAGGCCGAGCGGCCGCTCGCGCACGTCGCTGAAGCGGCCCTGCGCGGTGATCCACAACACCCGGTCGGGCCGCGCCAGGATCAGCCGCGCCGCCGCCAGGAACGCCGCCGCGCCCCGGCGCGAGGCCAGATCGACCCCGAAGGCGCCGATCCGCGCGAAGATCCCGTACTTCTCCAGCATCTCCGCGTCGATCGGCGCGTAGCCCTCCCGGTCGGGGAAGAAGCGGTCCGTCAGGAGGATGATCACCGCCGCGTCCCACCACGCCGGGTGGTTGCAGTAGGCGACCACCGGCCCCGGATGCCCGCCGAGGTCCGGCAGGCCCCAGCGGCTCACCCGCAGGGCGTTGAAGTGGCGTCGCAGGTAGCGGGCGAAGTAGCCCGCCATGAAGCGCCAGGCGAGGGCGGAGCGCCGCCGCGTGGGATCGGCCGGAGGGCAGCCGCTCACGACGCGGTCCGCAGGGCCTCGCCGCGGCTGTCCTGATCCCGGGAATCCTGATCCATGGCGTCGGCGGCGATCCAGCCCGACATCATCACCATCGGCATGCCGGGGCCCGGATGGGCGGCGCCGCCCGCGAGGTAGAGGCCGCGCACCTCCCGCGAGCGGTTGCCGGGCTTGAACGCCCCCATGATTCGCCCGTGCGAGGCGAGGCCGTAGATCGCCCCGTTCAGCACCTTGTAGCGGGAGTGGATGTCGGCCGGCGTGAGGTGCCGCTCCACCACGATGCGGTCCTCGATGTCCGTGAGCCCGGCCGTGCGCTTGAGCTTGTCGAGGATCACCCGCCGGTAGGCCGGCAGCATCTGGGACCAGTCGTGGTGCGGGCGCAGATAGGGCGTGTGCACGAGGACGTAGAGCGCCTCGCCGCCCTCCGGCGCCACCGACGGGTCGGTGCTGCTCGGCGCGGCGAGGTAGGCGGTCGGGTCCGGCGCCGGCTCGCCCCGGCGGTAGATCGCGTCGAACTCCTCCTCGGGGTCGCGCGAGAACACGAAGTCGTGGTGGGCGAGGTGCTCGTAGCGCCTGTTCAGGCCGAGATACAGGACGACGCCCGAGCAGGCCGGCTCGAAGCTCTTCTTCTCGTAGCTGCGCCCGACCTCGCCCCCGACGAGTTCCCGATAGGTGCGCACGGAATCCATGTTCGAGATGACGCGCTCGTAGGGGACGAGCCCGTCGCGGGTGCGCAGGCCCCGCACCGCACCGCCCTCGACCGCGAGCCCCTCGACCTCGCTGTCGGGCTTGAGCACGGCGCCGAGTTCGCCGGCGAGCCTCATCAGGCCCTCGGCCACCGCCCGGGTGCCGCCCATCGGGTACCAGACCCCCTCGGCGGTCTGCATGTGGGCGATGGCGCAGAGCACGGCCGGCGCCCCGTAGGGCGAGGACCCGACATACTGCACGAAGTGGTCGAGCATCTGGGCGAGGCGCGCGTCGCGCACCTTGCCGCGGATGGTGCTGGCGACCGAGGCGTGCATGCGAAGGGAGAGCACGTCGCGCAGTGTGCCGGGGTTCATGTTCGCCCGGATGTTGATCGTGTCGAACAGGTCCTCGACGGGCTTCCAGAAGAAGAACCGCTCCGAGATGCCGTGCAGGTGCTCCGAGACGCCGAGGAACCGCCGATAGCCCTCGCCCGCGCCGGCCCCCGGCGCGAAGCGGTCCATGGACTCCGCCATGCGGGCGACGTCCTCGACGAGGTCGATGCGGCTGCCGTCGTCGAAGAAGCAGCGCCATTGCGGGTCGAGGCGGCGCAGGTCCATGTAGTCGTGGACCGAGCGCCCGGCCTCCGCGAAGATGCGCTCCAGCACCCGCGGCACCGTGAGGATCGTCGGGCCCATGTCGAAGCGGAAGCCGCCCTCGTGCAGCACCGCGGCCTTGCCGCCGATCCAGGCGTTCTTGTCGTAGAGGGTGACGTGGTGACCGCGCGCCGCCGCCACGCAGGCCGCCGCCAGCCCGCCCAATCCCCCACCGACCACGGCGACCGTCGACCCAGAGCCCATCGGGACGTTCCTCCCGGAGATGCGCCGCGCGATGACGCCCTCCGTGAGAGGAAAAGCTAGACCGACCGCGGGGTCGGTCAACGCTACACCGGGTCGCGCAGTCGTCGCAGCGCCCGGGCGATCGTTGTTCCGGCGCGTGACGTCTTGCTGATCGAGGCGCGGTCTCGGGGCCGATGGGGAGGCATAAGCCGGCGTGATCCGCCCCATCACCGAACGTCGTTGGAGGGCAACCGCGCGGCGTGCGATGCCACCCGGCAAGGAGCTTGGCCATGCCCACCCTCGTGATCGCCAACAAGCGCTACTCGTCCTGGTCCCTGCGGCCCTGGCTGATGCTGCGGCAGGCCGGGATTGCGTTCGAGGAGGTGCTGATCCCCCTCGATCGCGAGGACACCCGCGAGCGCATCCTCGCCCACTCGCCGGCGGGCCGCGTGCCGGTGCTGATCGACGGCGGCGTCACCGTCTGGGAGTCGCTCGCGATCCTCGACTACGCCGCCGAGACCTGGCCCGAGGCCGGGGTGTGGCCCTCCGACCGGGCGGCCCGCGCCCTCGCGCGGGCGATCTCCGCCGAGATGCATGCCGGCTTCGCGGCGCTCCGGTCCGCGCTGCCGATGAACCTGGGCCGGCGCTACGCCGCCCGCGACCGCGGCGCGGCGGTCGCCGCCGATATCGGCCGGATCCAGGCGATCTGGCGCGACGCCCGCGCCCGCTTCGGGCAGGGCGGCCCCTTCCTGTTCGGCGCCTTCGGTGCGGCGGACGCGATGTTCGCGCCCGTGGTCACCCGCTTCGACACCTACGCGGTCGCCGTCGATCCGGAGATCCGCGCCTACATGGACGCCGTGCTCGGATTGCCCGCGTTCCGGGAATGGCGCGACGCGGCCCTGCGCGAGCCGTGGATCCTGAAGGAGGTCGACGAGCCGCCGGTCGAGACCCTCGGGTTCGCCGCGCCGGGAAAGGAGTGATCGTCCGCGCGGGGAGGCGCGTCCCGCGGGGCCTCGGATCGCCGACGGGGCCTTCGGAGATCGCTCTCTGCCCCGGCGAGGGCTTCGCGCTCCGGCGCTGCGCGGAGCCAGCAGGGCCGGGGTGCCGCTGGCGGACCCGCGCGGGCGGTCGGTCCGCCCCGCCTCGCCAGCGCGCCGGCCGCGCGAACCGGACGCAGGCCGTATAGATCTCCGGGCACCAGCTCACCCCACTCCGTTGATCCGAAGGCGTCCGCACGACGACGTCGACTGTCGATGATGGCCGAGGAGGGGCAGAGCTTCAGTCGGATCGGGTGATATCCGGATCGGGAGAATTACCGCGATCCGGGCGCGGCGGCGCATCTCTCGGTCAGTCACGTCCTGTTAACCACGCTGCGTCACAGTCTCCTCAGCCACCATTGAGCCGCCGTCCAGCACGGTGACACGGGGATTCCCTCATCGCAGCCAAGTGAGCGACCACGTCTCGGATGTCCTCGGATCGGCGGCGCGGTCCCCGTCCCGTCCGGTGTCGCCGGTCATCCCGCCGCCCGGGCCGGGCGCGACCCCGCGGCCGGCCCTCGTCTCGGTTCCGGACCGTCACGGAAGGCGGTCCCGTCCAGACCGGCCGATCCACCCGCCCGCAAGGCCGGCATGATCGCCAGGTGGACGCCCCGACAACGCGCGGCACTCAGTGAACGATTTCACCAGTCAGACACGATCGTCATTCACCGTTTGTTCGGAAGGTCAAGGAAATGCTGGCGACCCGTCAAGACGCCGTCGATATCGCTCGCTCGCTGTCCTCGGACTTCGGAAATTCCGCAGAGGTCGGGAGCGCGCACCAGATCACGGGTGAACAGGCAGGGCGGCTCGCGAGCATGTTCGAATACCTGGCGTGCCAGTGGTCGGCGCCTCGAGATGTTGCCGCGCACCGGGCGGACGCCGCCGACGCCTCCCGCGGCCTCGCTCCGATCAAGCTCAATCCGACCATCCCCGGGCAGATGGAGAGGGCGGAGCTCGAGGCGCTCTGCGCCCTCGCGCAGGAGGTCCCGGATCACGGCATCATCGTCGAGGTCGGGAGCCTCTGCGGGCTCTCGGCCTGGCACTGGTCACACAACGCGAAGGAGACGGTTCAGGTCTTCTGTATCGATCCCTGGGAGCGGCAGCCTTGGATCGTCAATCTCGTGGAAAAGCCATTTGGGATCGGCGAATTCGGGAAGCATATCTTCGACAAGCATACGGCCGATTGCAAGAATGTGATCGGTATCAGAGGGTACAGCCCGGACGTGTTCGCGAGATGGACGCTGCCGATCAGGATCTTCTTCGACGACGCGGTTCACGAGAATCCGATCTTGCGGCAGAACATCGACTTTTGGAGCCAGTTCGTGGTTCCCGGCGGCTACGTCTGCGGCCACGATTACACACCGCAATGGCCGGACGTGATGAAGGAGGCCGAGAGCCTCGCTGCGCGCTGGAACGGCGAGTTGCAGGTGGTCGGCACGTTCTGGTGGGTCAAGCGGCCGGAGGCCTGAGCCGGCAGGCCCCGGATTGGGGTCCTACGCGCTGATGCGGCGCGACGGGTGGGCGGGTGGTCAGCGCGATGGCCCGACGGATCTCCGGGGAAGCGCCGCACGAGCGGCCGCTGCGGGCGCCGATGGCACCCGCGGCCCATGGTTTCTGAAAGGTTTTCTCCCATGGATTCGGGTTCATCCCCGTCGTGGCCCTCGGGCCTCTCGACCATGAGCAGATCCGCCGGGACGGCGTCGGATCCGGCGGTGGTGCCGATCGCGTTCTGCTTCGATCAGAAGTTCGCAGCCTACGCCGCGGTGGCGATCACCTCGGCACTCTGCCATGCCGATGCCCGCTACCGCATCTACTGCCTTTTTCCGGCCGGGATCGAGCATTTTCCTGCAGAGATATTGAATCTTGATCGGCGTTTCAACTGCGAAATTGTGCCTGTTATCATTAATCCGGACAGTTTTTCCAACTGGCGTATCGATGAGTACATGCATTTTTCGCCAGCAAATTACTACAGACTTCTGATTCCGGAGCTCATTCCCGAGAAAAAGCTGATCTATCTGGACTGTGATTTGGTCGTGACGTGCGGCTTGGCCGATTTGTACGGCACGGATCTCGAAGGAAAGTGGGTGGGCGCCTGTGTCGACCGGAAGGGCGCCCACACGACGCAGATGAGCTTGGCCCCGGGCGAGCCCTACGTGAACAGCGGCGTGATGCTGTTGGATCTCGAGAGCCTTCGCCAGCACCGTCCGACGGCGACGATCATCGAGTACTACCAGCGTTACGAAAAATCCGTGACCTGGGTCGACCAATGTCTGATCAATAAATTCGCCGAAGGCCGAAAACTCATCATCGATGAACGCTGGAACGTGCAGTTCAACGACATCGAACTGCATCACGTCGCGGACACGGTGGCGCGGCTCGACAGGAATGCGATCTTTCACTTCAGCGGCCCGGACAAGCCCTGGATGGACTGGTCGGCGAGCCGACTGATCAGGCTCTGGGACGAGTACGCGCGGCTGACCGGGCATGATTATGAGACGCTGAAGCACCGTCCGACGGACGTCACGCAATGGCGGTCCATGGCGATCAAGTACGAGAACGAACAGGATTGGAAAGGGTCGTCGGACGCGTGGAAGAACGTCTGCCAGATCCTGCTCTGGCACATCCAGAGGCCGCAATAGCGCGCGGGCGCGCGTGGCCGAAAGCGGCCGCGGCCCTCACGCCATTCGCCGCGCCACCAGCGCCACCGCCGCCCCGAGCCCCGCCGTCCCGATCGCGGCGAGCACGCCCCAGGCGGGCCAGGCCGCCGCGGCGCCCTCCGACAGGGCGGTCTGGTAGGCCTCGATGGCCCAGGCATTGGGGGTGAACCAGCCGAGCGCCTGGAGCCAGGGCGGCATCAGGAAGCGCGGCACCATGCTGCCCCCGACCGCCGACAGCAGCAGCACCCCGAAGGTCGAGACGAGGTGCGCCTGCTGGCGCGTGCGCGCCGCCGCGCAGGCCGCGAGACCGAGGCCCGCCGCCATGCCGGAGACGAGCAGCCCCGTGACGAGCCAGGGCAGGAAGCGCGGCCCGATCGACACTCCGTAGAGGAGCGAGGCCGCGCCGAAGATCAGCGCGCCCTGGCCGAGACCCTGCGCCACCAGGAACAGGAACTTGCCCAGGACCACCACCGGCAGGCCGCCGGGGCCCGCGGCGAGCCGGTCGGCGATCCCCGACTGACGCTCGTCCAAGAGGGAGAGCGCCCCCTGCATCGCCGCGAAGAGCAGGAACACGGCGGCGATCGCCCCCGCGTAGTAGCCGACCCGCTCGTTGCCGCTCCCGGTCGCCGTCGAGGCCCGCTCGATCAGGGCGGCGAAGGAGAAGGCCTCGCGCTTCTCCCGGCTCTCCGCGAAGGTCTGGTCGAGAAAGGCCCGCTCGTCCGGGCCGATCTTGCCCGTGCGCTCCACGTCCGCGACCACCCGCGACAGCACCACGTCGGGCAGCGCCTCGTTGAGCACGCGCTGGACCTGTCCGAGGGCGATCGGGGTCGCCAGCGCCCGGGCCGGGTTCTCGACGAGGAGGAGCGGTGCCGGCGTCGCGGTGCCGGACGCGCCCGCCGCGAGGTCGCCGCGCAGCACCAGGGCCACGTCGACCTCGCCCCGGCGCACCGCCGCAACCGCATCCCCGGGGACGAGGCTCACCCGCAGCGCTGGGTCGGCGCCGAGCGCGGCGACGAGGCGCTCCGTGGTGGGCGTGCGCGCGTGGTCGGCGAGGCCGAGATGGATGCGCACCCGGTCCCCGACCGCGCCCGAGAAGATCGCCGCGAAGACGCAGAAGATCACGGTCGGCAGCAGGAAGGCCATGACCAGGGCGGCGCGGTCGCGCAGGAGCGTGAGCAGCATCACCCGGAAGGCGGCGGTGATCATCCTCAGCCCTCCGGCCCGGCGGGCAGCCCGCCGACCACGTCGAGGTAGAGCGCTTCGAGGCCGGGTTCCCGCACCCGGATCTCCCGCACGGGGGCGCCCTTGCGGCGCAGATAGGCGAGGAGGGCCGCGCCCTCCCGCCCGCCCGCCACCGCGTCGGCGGCCCGCCAGGTGAGCGCCCCGGCCGGATGGAAGCCCGCCGCCCGCAGGGCCGCCGCGGCGGCCGGTCCGGCGGGATCGGCGAGCAGGGCCTCGTGCTCCGGCGGGCCTGCGCGCAGGGTGGCGAGCAGGGCGTCGAGCCGGCCCTCCAGGCGGATGCGCCCGTCGCGCAGGAAGGCGACCCGGTCCGCGAGCCGCTCGGCCTCGGCGAAATCATGCGTGGCGATCAGGATCGCGGCCCCGTCGCGGCGCAGCCGGTCCAGCACGCCGTGGATCGCCGCGCGGGCGACCCGGTCGACGCCCTGGGTCGGCTCGTCGAGGAGGATCAGCCTCGGCCCGCCGAGGAGGGCCGCCGCGATGTTGGTCCGGCGCTGGTAGCCGCCCGAGAGTAGGCCGACGAGGCGCCCCGCCACCTCGGCGAGGCCGGTCTGGTCGATCGCGCCGGCGACCGCCCGGGCGCGCGCCGTCCGCCCGAGTCCCGCGAGCCGCGCGAAGACGTCGAGGTTCTCCCGCACGCTGAGCCGGGGATAAAGGGCGATCTCCTGCGGTACCCAGCCGATCGCCCGGCGCACCGCGCGGTCGCCGGCCGGGTCGCCGCCCAGCACCCGCACGCTGCCCCGGCCCGGCGCCAGCCGGCCGGCGAGGAGCCGCATCAGGCTGGTCTTGCCGGCGCCGTTCGGTCCGAGCAGGGCGAGGATCTCGCTGGGCGCGAGGCTCAGGTCGAGCCCGTCGAGGACCGGCTGGCCCCGATACGCGAGGGTGACGTTCCGGGCGGTCGCGGCGGGGAGGGTGGAGGCGGCGGTCACCGGAGGGGCGCGCCGCGGCTCTGTCGGCGGTCTGGCGCGCGCATCGGGCCTCAGCGCGAGCCCGGCGGGAGCGCCGAGCCCGAGAACCGGCCGGCGGCGCCGGCCTCCGGTCCGGAGGACTGGAAGCGGGTGGCGATGGCGGGCGCCGGAGGCGCACCGACCAGGCCGGCGGGCGGCGCGAGGCCGCGGGCGGCGCGTGCCTCGGTCACCCGCGCGCCGCGGGCCGGCGCGGCCGGGTCGGCGACGGCGGTGAACAGGGCGCGCAGCTGCGCCCGGCCATCGCCGAAGGCTGCCTCGGCGGCGGGCGAGCGGGCGGGCCGCGCGGCCGGGAACAGGGGGGGCAGCGCCGCCGGATCCGCCGAGGCGACCTGGATCGAGGCCGGCCGGGCGGGCGGCAGCGGCACCGCGACCAGCGCCTCCGCCAGGGCGGCGAACTCGACCGGCCGGCGGGGAGGCAGCGGGGCCGCGGCCTCGGCGGCCCGAACGGGCGCCTCCGCCACGGGCGACGGCGCGGGCACGGCCGGGGCCGGCGCGGGGTCGCGCAGCAGCGCGGCGCGTGGATCGGGCGTCGGCGCGTAGGCGAGGGCCGCGCGGGTCCCGGCATCGTCCCCGCCCGCGGCGGCGAGCGCCACCGGACGCATCCGCGCCGGGGCCGGCGGGGGAGCGGCGGACTTCGCGGCGGGAGTGGGGTCGGGCTTCGCTCCCCCGAACAGCATGCCGAAGAACTGTCCGATGAGGCTCGGGCTGTCCTCCTCGTCGACCGCCGCGACCGCTTGGCTGTAGCCCAGGACGGAGCCGCCGCGGGCCAGGATCTCGCTCTTCGCCTCCTCGTAGCCCGCGAGCTGCCGTCCCTCGCGGGAGAGGTGGACGGTGCGGCCGTCTGGGAACAGGCGGGCGAGCTGCTCGTAGGGCATGCGCGGCCAGGCGCGCACGGAGCCGACGTCGAGATGCACGAAGGGCGTGAAGGCGTGCGGGTACCAGCCGACGCCGCCCCGCTGCATCTGCATGCCGATCTCGCGGACCTGATCCACGGTGACGTCGGTGAGGAAGAAGTCCATCGCCTTGCCGAGCATGTGCTGGCTGTGCTCGGCGACGGCGCGGGAGCGGCGGCGCAGAGCCGCGTTGGTCTGCGGCGAGCGGTAGGCCGAGACCACGTGAATGGCGTCCTGCGAGCCGACGGCGCGGTGCGCCTCCCAGACCACGTCGAACAGGCGCGGGTCCATCCGGGTCGGCTGGTCGATGCGCCAGTCGCGCAGAAGCCAGTTCAGCTGCTCCAGGGCCGCGCGGTCGTAGCGCCCATCCCGCTTGAAGGTGATGGTCGCGCTCTCCTTGGTGTGCTCGTGCAGGATGGTGAGCGTGCGGGTATCCCCGTTCGCCGCCGCGTCCTGGGTGCCGCGGGTCTCCGCGATGAGGCCGAGGAGCACGGTGGCCGCCACGCAGGCGGTGCGGCAGGGACCCGGGTGGGCGGACGCGGCGCGGCCGGACCCGACGGGACGGAGAAAAGCCGCGATCCGGCGGCCCTTGCGCAGCAGCGCTCGCACGTTCGTCTCCGCCCCCGCCCTGGCCGCGCCGCGGCCGCCATGGTGAACGCAGCGTTACCGAGAACCGTCAACGGACGGTTACCGGCGCGCTGCGCGATTGGGCCGGAACCGGTAAGGCTTAACCGTGGCGAAATTCTGCCGTGCGCGACGCGAGGCCGCGGCCGTCTACCACCAGCCCGTGCGCATCGGCGGGGGCGGCGCGTCGAACGCGTCCGGGAGCGGCTGCACGGGAGCCACCGTGGCGTAGGGGCGGGGGCGCCGCGGCGCCGGGGCGGCGAGGTGGGGCGCCGGCCGCGCCGGGCGCGCCTCGCGGACCGGGCGCGTCTCCTGCAGCGGGCGCGGCTCCCGGGCCGGGGCCGGCCCGCGGGCCCGCTCCTTCGCCCGCCCGGAGGCCTCCGGGACCGGCGGCAGCGCCTCCGACGAGAGGCCGAGCGCCACCTTCACGCGGGCGTTGATGCCGTAGAGGTCGTCGAGCGAGCGCAGGCCGCCCGATCCGTCGGCGACGAGCGTCAGGTAGGCGAGGTGGACCGGCAGCTTCTCGGGCAGCATCACGGTGCGCTCGCCCTTGCCGATCAGCTTCTTCAGGCGCTCGGTGGGCCAGGCGGGGCCGAGCACGTCCTCGGCGAAGCGGAACGGGTCGTCGACGCGCACGCAGCCATGGCTCAGCGCCCGGCTGCTGCGGGCGAAGAGGGTGCGGTTGGGCGTGTCGTGCAGGTAGACCGCGTGGTTGTTGGGGAACATGAACTTGATGAAGCCCAGCGCGTTGCGCTCGCCCGGCGGCTGGCGGACCGCGATGCTGTTGCCGCGCCGCACGACCTCGTAGCCGAGGCGCGCCGCGTAGTTCGGGTCGCGGGCGAGGCGGGGCAGGAACTCGTTCTTGAGGATGGAGGGCGGCACGTTCCAGGACGGATTGACCACCGCGTAGGTCATCTCGCCGGAGAAGATCGGCGTCGGCGAGTCGGGCTTGCCCACGATCACCCGCGCCTCGTGGACGACCCGCGTCCCCTCCACCACCCGGACCTTCAGCTCGGGGATGTTCACCCAGACGTACTTGCGGCCGAGATCGGCCGGGAGCCAGCGCCACCGCTCCATATTGGCCAGGATGTCGGCCTCCTGGCGCCCGGGGCCGGGGCCGGCGAGGGCCGCCACGGTGCGCGGATCGAGGATGCCGGTCGCCGCGAGGCCACGCTCGCGCTGGAACCGCTCGACCGCCCCCGCCACCGAGGCGTCGTAGGCGTTGGCATCGTCCGCCGCGGCGAGGCCGAAGCGGGCGCGGATCAGCGGCACGCGGGCGTCGTGCATCCCCGGCTTCAGCACCGGGCCCTTGGGCAGGCGCACCATCGGCGCGCCCGCGGGCTCCCGCGCCCGGATCGCCGCGAGGGCGGCCTTGAGCGCGAGGTAGCCCGGCTGGCCCGGATTGTAGCCCTGCAGCAGCGGGTTCGCGCCCGATCCCGCCGCCGCCAGCCGGGGCAGCACCGCGTCGGCCGAGGGCAGGTCGAGCTTGGGCGTGATCAGCCGCGAGATGTGCGAGAGGTCGATGCGCCCCCCGCGCGCGTCGCGGGCGTAGAGCGCCGCGGCGGCCGAGAGCCGCAGCTCCGCATCCGCGAGGTCGGCCGGTGCGCGGGTCGGGGCGCCGAGCACCGGGACCGGGTAATCGACGGGATCGAGGCCGTCCTCGCCGGCGGCGCCGAGGCGGGCCGCGACGGCTCTCGCCGCCTCGGTCCAGGCGCCGTCCGCGATCCAGACCGGCTTGAAGGCGCCGAGCGCGTAGAAGGCCTGCAGCGCCTCCCGCTCCTTGCGGCCGAACCGGCGCGGCAGCCCGAGGGCGGGATCCGCGAGCTTGGCGGCGATCGCCGCCGCCACCGGGTCCTCGGGCGGCGGAGGTTTCGGGGCTTCCGCCACGGGTGCGGGCGCCGAGGGCGGAGTCGTCGCCTCGGGCACGGCCGCGCGCGGGGCGTCCGGGCCGGGGCCCTCGGGCGCTGCCGGCGTCTCGGCCGGCGCGGCGACGGGGGCATGGACGTCCTGCGCCCGCGCGCCCGCGAGGCTCGCGGCGCCTGCCATCAGCACCGCGACGACCGCGGCGGCCTTGCGCCTGGGGAGCATGGTCATCTCCTGGATCGCACCGACCCATGGCCGCGCGCGACGTCACTCAACCGACACTTAAGCTAACGCACGGACCTGGACAGGGCGTGCCATCGCACACATGCCACTCGCTCCGGATATGGAACAATCCGGGCCGCAGGATGGCTCGCCCTGGATCATAATCCGGCCGGGCGAAGGGCGCATCCCGGCGCGAACCGGGCCCCTCAGGCGGCGTCCTCGGACTTGTCCTCGTCGATCCCGAGGTCCTTGAGCTTGCGGTAGAGGGTGGAGCGGCCGATGCCGAGGCGGCGCGACACTTCCGACATCCGGCCGCGATAGAATTGCAGCGCGTAGCGGATGATCTCGCCTTCGAGCCCGTCCATGGTCTTCATCTCGCCGGTCTCCTCCGCGACGAGCGAGATGGCGTGGGGGTCGCGCACCTCCACCCGGACGATCTCGCGCAGCGCCGGCACCGCGGCGACCCCTTCGGGCAGGCTCGGGGCGGCGGGGATGCGCACGTCGAAGCCCTCGACCTGCGCGGCGATCTGGGGGAACTCCGCCACGGTGAGTTCGTCGCCGTCCGCCAGCACCACGGCGCGGAACAGGGCGTTCTCGAGCTGGCGGACGTTCCCCGGCCACTCGTAGCGCGTGAGCAGCGCCATCGCCTCCGCGGTGATGCTGCGGACCCGCTTGCCCTCCTCGGCCGCGAAGCGCGCGCAGAAGGAGCGGGCGAGGTCGGGGATGTCCTCGCGCCGCGCCCGCAGCGGCGGCAGGGTCATCGGGAAGACGTTGAGGCGGTAGTAGAGGTCCTCGCGGAAGCGGCCCTGCTTCACGAGGTCGAGGAGCGAGCGGTTCGTCGCGGAGACGAGCCGGATGTCGACGCGCACGCTCTTGCGCCCGCCCACCGGATCGACCTCGCCCTCCTGCAGGGCCCGCAGCAGCTTCACCTGCGCGTCGAGGGGCAGTTCCCCGATCTCGTCGAGGAACAGCGTGCCGCCCGAGGCCTCGACGAACTTGCCGACGTGCCGCTCCGTGGCGCCCGTGAACGAGCCCTTCTCGTGCCCGAACAGGGTCGATTCGACCAGGTTGTCGGGGATCGCGCCGCAATTCACGGTCACGAACGGCTTGCCGCGCCGCTCGCCCGAGCCCTGGATGGCGCGGGCCAGCACCTCCTTGCCGACGCCGGACTCGCCCTCGATCAGCACCGGAATGGTCGATTTCGCCGCCCGCTCCGCCAGCCGGATGACGCGGCCCATGTCGGGGCTCTTGGAGGAGAGGTCCTTGAAGGTCAGCGCGCCGGAGGCCCTCCGGCGCATGCGCCGGATCTCGTCCTGGAGCTGGTCGACCTGCAGGGCGTTCTTGATCGAGACCTGCAGGCGCTCGGCGCCCGCGGGCTTGACCACGAAGTCGATCGCGCCCGCCCGCATCGCCGTGACCACGGCGTCGATCGAGCCGTTGGCGGTCTGCACGATCACCGGCACGTCGACGCCCGCCTTGCGCATCTCGGCCAGGACGCCGAGCCCGTCGAGGCCGCCCGGCATCACGAGGTCGAGGAGCACCACGTCGATCTCGCGATCCGGGTTGCGCAGGGCCGCCAGGGCGGCCTCGCCCCCCTCCGCCATCACCGGCTCGAATCCGAGGCGGCGCACCATCGCCTCCGCGAGGCGCCGCTGGACCGGATCGTCGTCGACGATGAGCACCGTGGTGGGCATCCGGGTCCTTTCGGCGGGCGAGGGCGAACGGCGCCGTGGGTGAGCCGGACGCTCGCCCCCGGGCCCGCGTCCTCGAATCGCGTGGCTGTGTCGTTTCGAGGCGGATCGTTGCCCACAACTGTAAAGTCGCGCTTAACGCCAAGCGGCGGCGGCCCCACGCCGTTGCCGCGGCGACACGCCCGGCGGCGCGGGACGGCGATTCCGGCCGCGCCGCGCCGCCTCGGTTGATCGCGGCGGCCTCCCTGCCGATATCTCGCCCGATTGCCATTCCCGGAAGGACGCGATTCCATGTCGACCCGAGCCGCGGCGCCGTCGGACGGATCATCGAGCACGGCCCAGGCCACGGCCCGCGCCGTCGATCTCGGTCCCCTGCCCGAGTGGGACCTGACCGACCTCTACGCCGGAATCGACGACCCGGCCTTCGCGGCCGACCTCGCCCGCGCCGAGGCCGAGTGCCGGAGCTTCGCCGAGACCTATCGCGGGCGCATCGCCGAGATCGCCGCGGGCGAGGGCGCCTCGGACCGCCTCGGCACGGCGGTCGCCGCCTACGAGGCCATCGAGGACCTGATGGGCCGGCTGATGTCCTATGCCGGCCTCGTCTATTCGGGCGACACGACGGATCCGGCCCGCGCCAAGTTCTACGGGGACACCCAGGAGCGCCTGACGGCGGCGTCGAGCGACCTCCTGTTCTTCACCCTCGAGATCAACCGGGCGGACGATGCCGCCATCGATGCGGCCGCCGCCGTGCCGCCGCTGGCGCGCTACCGGCCCTGGCTGGAGGACATCCGGCGCGAGAAGCCCCACCAGCTCGCCGACGACCTCGAGAAGCTCCTGCTGGAGAAATCGGTCACCGGGCGGGCCGCCTGGAACCGCCTGTTCGACGAGACCATCGCGTCGCTGCGCTTCCCGCTGCGCGGCGAGAGCCTGACCCTCGAACCGACCCTGAACCGCCTTCAGGACGCGGACGAGACCGTGCGGCGGGACGCGGCCGAGGCGCTGAGCGGCGTCTTCCGGGCGAATCTGCGGGTCTTCACCCTGATCACCAACACGCTGGCGAAGGACAAGGAGATCTCCGACCGCTGGCGGCGCTTCGGCGACGTGGCGGATTCGCGCCACCTCGCCAACCGGGTCGAGCCCGAGGTCGTGGCCGCCCTGGTCGAGGCGGTGACGGCGGCCTATCCGCGGCTGTCGCACCGCTACTACCGCCTGAAGGCGCGCTGGTTCGACCGCGACAGCCTCGCCTACTGGGACCGCAACGCGCCGCTGCCCCGGGTCGAGCAGCGCACCATCCCGTGGGCGGAGGCCCGCGAGACTGTCCTGTCGGCCTATCGCGCCTTCTCGCCGCGCATGGCGGAGATCGCCCGCGGCTTCTTCGACGGCGGCTGGATCGACGCGCCGGTGCGGCCCGGCAAGGCGCCCGGGGCGTTCGCGCATCCGACGGTCCCCTCCGCGCATCCCTACGTGCTGGTGAACTACCAGGGCAAGCCGCGGGACGTGATGACGCTGGCCCACGAACTCGGGCACGGCGTGCACCAGGTCCTGGCGGCGGGAAACGGCGCGCTGATGGCGCCGACGCCCCTGACGCTCGCCGAGACGGCGAGCGTCTTCGGCGAGATGCTGACCTTCCGGCGCGTCCTCGACGCCACCACCGAGCCGGCCCAGCGCCGGGCGCTGCTGGCCGCCAAGGTCGAGGACATGATCAACACGGTGGTCCGCCAAGTCGCCTTCTACGTCTTCGAGCGGCGGCTTCACCTCGCCCGCCGCGAGGGCGAGTTGACGAGCGAGCAGATCTGCGGGCTGTGGATGTCGGTCCAGGCCGAGAGCCTGGGCCCGGCGATCCGTCTCGACGAGGGCTACGAGCCGTTCTGGGCCTACATCCCCCACTTCATCCACTCGCCGTTCTACGTCTACGCCTACGCGTTCGGCGACTGCCTGGTGAACTCGCTCTACGGGGTCTACCAGCGCGCCGAGACCGGCTTCGTCGAGCGCTACTTCGCCCTCCTGTCGGCGGGCGGGACGAAGCCCTACGGCGAGCTCCTGGCCCCGTTCGGCCTCGATGCGCGCGATCCCGCCTTCTGGCAGATCGGCCTCTCGATGATCGAGGGCATGATCGCCGAGCTCGAAGGGATGGAGGCCTGAGCGGGCGTTCAAGCTTCCGGATGTCGCGGCGCCCGACCGCAGCGCCGCGCGCGAGACGTCCCGCCGATCCGGCGGGATACGGCGCGCGCGGTTCGTGAACGGCCGGCCCGACGGGGCCGTTCGGATTAGGCGGAACGGCTCGGCCGGGCCGTCTCCGGTGGGGCACGGCGGCGCAAATACTTGGGCAGCGCCTCCGAAAGTCCTTGACCGGGTGGACACGGCTGTCCAATCCGATTTCTCGTTGAGATGGAACGGCGGTCGTCCTTGCGACATGTGATCGGCCTTGCCGCGCTTCCCTCGCGAGCGGGCATGGGGACGAACCGGGTCAGATCGTCATGGACTACACCTATCAGGACGGACGCCTCCAGATCCGCCGGACCGACGAGGAGAAGCGTCCGGTCCTCCAGCGGCTGAAGCGCATCGAGGGCCAAGTCCGCGGCCTGCAGGCGATGGTCCAGGAGGACCGCTACTGCCTGGACGAGGTCCAGCAGATGAACGCCATCACGGCCGCCGTGCGCGAGGCCGCGCTCCAGCTCATCAGCGACCATCTGGACGCCTCCGTGAACTACGCGGTGCGCAGCGACGACCGCGACGGGGCGGTCGAGGAGATGATCCGCGTCCTGCGCGCGGCGCTCCGCCAATCCTGAGGGCCGCGGTGCGACCTTCCCGCCCGCCGCCCTAGCGCGGCGGCGCCGGCGGCTTATCTCAGCGCGTGGCAACGCCTTCCGAGTTCCCCCGCGAGATCCCCCGCATGTCCGCGTCCGACACCGAGGCCAACCGCTTCTCCGCCCGCGCCGCCCGCTACGCGCGGGTCGGCGCCAATATGGGCGGCGTCGCGGCGCGGATGGCCGGCGCGCGGCTCCTCGGTCTGAAGGGCGAGGACCTGTCGAACGCCGCCGCCCTGGCGCAGGCGCTCGGCGGCCTCAAGGGACCGATCATGAAGGTGGCGCAGCTCCTCGCCACCGTGCCGGACCTGCTGCCGCCCGAATACGCCGCGGAGCTGCAGAAGCTGCAGTCGGAAGCCCCGCCGATGGGCGCCGCCTTCGTGAAGCGCCGCATGGCCGCCGAGCTCGGCCCCGACTGGCAGGGCCGCTTCGGCAGCTTCGACCTGCGCCCCGCCGCGGCCGCCTCCCTGGGGCAGGTCCACCGGGCGACCGCCCGGGACGGGGCGGCCCTCGCCTGCAAGCTGCAATATCCCGACATGCAATCGGCCGTGGAGGCGGACCTCAAGCAGCTGGAGGTGGCCTTCGCGCTGCACCGTCGCCTGCGGGTCGCGATCGACACCCGCGAGATCGCCCAGGAGATCGGCGACCGGGTGCGCGAGGAACTCGACTACCAGCGCGAGGCCAAGCACGCCGCCCTCTACGCGGAGGTGCTGCGCGACATCGCGACGGTGCGGGTCCCGGGCGTGCATCCCGACCTCTCCACGAAGCGCCTCCTGACGCTCGGCTGGCTCGACGGCGAGAAGATCCTGACCTTCGCGCAGGCTCCGCTGGAGATCCGCAACCGCCTCGCCCACGCGATGTTCAAGGCGTGGTGGCACCCCTTCAGCCGCGCCGCCGTCATCCACGGCGACCCGCATCTCGGCAATTACACGGTCTTCTCCGAGGGCGGGGAGCCGCAGGGCATCAACCTCCTCGATTACGGCTGCATCCGGATCTTCCATCCGCGCTTCGTCGGCGGCGTGGTCGACCTCTACCGCGGCCTCCTGCACGGGGACGAGGAGCGGGTGGTCCATGCCTACGAGATCTGGGGCTTCCGCCGCCTCAACCGCGAACTCATCGATATCCTGAACATCTGGGCGAAGTTCATCTACGGGCCGCTCCTGGAGGACCGGGTGCGCACCGTCGCCGACGGGGTGAAGCCGGGCGAGTACGGGCGGCGCCAGGCCTTCGAGGTGCACCGCGCGCTCAAGGAGCGCGGGCCGGTGACGGTGCCGCGGGAATTCGTGTTCATGGACCGGGCCGCGGTCGGGCTCGGCGCGGTGTTCCTCCACCTGCGCTCGGAGCTGAACTACCACCGGCTGTTCGAGGCCGAGATCGACCGCTTCTCCCTGGACGAGCTGGCGGCCCGCCAGACCACGGTGCTGGAGGCGGCGGGGTTGCCCCTGCCGGCGTGAGGCGCCGCCCCCTCCGAAGGAGGGGTGCGGCCCGCGCCCGACGCGCATTGCCGCAACCGGAGCCATGGGTTAAAGCGCCTCCAAACTCGCGAGAAGACCGGGGCTCCCGCACAGATGGCCAGCACCAACAACGCCTCCAACGACGCCTACGGCCCGGACATGGATGGCGCCACCCACGAGGCGACCTATCGCGGCTTCGTGCGGTTCGTCGAGATCGCCACCACGGTGGTGATCTGCTGGGTGCTCTCCCTCGCCATCGGCGGCGTGCGCGAGGCGTGGCTCACCGCGATCTTCGGCGTGGTGCTGTCGGGCGTCGCGGGCGCGGTCGGCGCGCTCGCCTCCGGGCTCGGCTGGCGCGCCCCGGCCGCGGTGGCGATTCTCCTCGCGATCCTGCTCGCCCTCTACTGAGCCGTTCTACCCCTAGGTCAGGGCCGGAAGAGGCCGCCGTCCTCCGCCGACGGCGGCCTTTCGCATTGCGCGCGACCGCTTGCGGCGCTTTCAAAGCCATAAAAAATACACTAGAGCCGATCTTGGCGGGAGGAATCGGTGTCACGGTTGTGTGGGTCTCCCCGCGGCCTCGGCCTCGCCGACGGCCGTTCTCCACACGCGACCGAAGGATGAATGGATGCGGATCGCGGTGCTATCGGAGACCGACCCGGCGGAGCCGCGCGTCGCGGCGATCCCCGAGACGGTCAAGAAATACAAGGCGCTCGGCGCCGACGTGACGGTCCAGGCCGGCGCGGGCCGCCAGGCCGGCCTCCCCGATGCGGAGTTCGAGGCCGCCGGCGCGACGATCGCCCCGGACGCGGCTTCGGCCGCCAAGGACGCCGACGTGGTGCTGCGGGTGCGCCGTCCCGGCGCCGAGGAATTGCCGGCGCTCAAGCGCGGCGCCCTGGTGGTCGGCATCATGGATCCCTACGGGCACGAGGCCGAGGTCAAGGCGCTGGCCGATGCGGGCGTCGCCGCCATCGCCATGGAACTCATGCCGCGCATCACCCGCGCCCAGGTGATGGACGTGCTGTCGAGCCAGGCGAACCTCGCCGGATACCGCGCGGTGGTCGACGGGGCCGCGGTCTACGGCCGGGCCCTGCCGATGATGATGACCGCGGCCGGCACCGTGCCGGCGGCGCGCCTCTTCGTGATGGGCGCGGGCGTCGCCGGCCTCCAGGCCATCGCCACCGCCCGCCGCATGGGCGCCGTGGTGACGGCGACCGACGTACGGCCCGCCGCCAAGGAGCAGGTGGAATCCCTCGGCGCCAAGTTCGTCGCCGTCGAGGACGAGGAGTTCAAGCAGGCCGAGACCGCGGGCGGCTACGCCAAGGAGATGTCGGCCGAGTACCGCAAGAAGCAGGCGGAGCTTGTGGCGAGCCACATCGCCAAGCAGGACATCGTCATCACCACGGCGCTGATCCCGGGCCGTCCGGCCCCGCGCCTCGTCACCGCCGACATGGTCGCGGCGATGCGGCCCGGCTCGGTGCTGGTCGACCTCGCGGTCGAGCGCGGCGGCAACGTCGAGGGTGCCAAGCCCGACGAGGTGGTCGAGACTCCGAACGGCGTGAAGATCGTGGCCTACGCCAACGTGCCGGGCCGCCTCGCCGCGACCTCGTCGAGCCTCTACGCGCGCAACCTCTACGCCTTCGTCGAGACGCTCGTCGACAAGGGCTCGAAGAGCCTCGCCGTGAAGTGGGACGACGAACTCGTCAAGGCGACCTGCCTGACGCGCGACGGCGCCGTCGTCCACCCGAACTTCCAGCCCAAAGCCTGATTCCCGCGGAGACCGTCATGGCCACGCTTCCCCCAGACCAGGCGGCCGAGCAGGCGCGCGCGGCCGCCGCCGCGGCCCGCACCGCCGCCGACATCGCCGTCAAGGCCGCCGACCAGGCGCAGTCCATCGCCGACGCGGCGGGCCACGGCATCGCCGTCGTCACCCACGGCGCGGTCGACCCGACCGTGTTCCGCCTCGCCATCTTCGTGCTGGCGATCTTCGTCGGCTACTACGTGGTCTGGTCGGTGACCCCGGCCCTCCACACCCCGCTGATGTCCGTGACCAACGCGATCTCCTCGGTGATCGTGGTCGGCGCGCTGCTCGCCGTCGGCGTCCCGCTGATCGAGAAGGGCACCGGGGTCGCCCGCTTCTTCGGCTTCCTCGGGCTCGTCTTCGCGAGCGTGAACATCTTCGGCGGCTTCCTCGTCACGCAGCGCATGCTGTCCATGTACAAGAAGAAGGCGTGACGCGATGTCGGAGAACGTATCGTCCCTCCTCTACATCGTCGCCGGCGTCCTGTTCATCATGGCGCTGCGAGGCCTCTCGCACCCGACCACGTCGCGGCAGGGCAACCTGTACGGCATGGTCGGCATGGGCATCGCGATCCTGACCACGCTGATCGGCCATCCGCCGGCGGGGATCGGGGCGTGGTTCCTGGTGCTGCTCGGGCTCGGCATCGGCGGCGGCGCCGGCGCGGTGATCGCCCGGCGCGTGCCGATGACGGCGATGCCGCAGCTCGTCGCGGCCTTTCACTCGCTGGTCGGCCTCGCGGCGGTGGCGGTGGCGGCCGGCGCCCTCTACGCGCCGCAGGCCTTCGGCATCCTCGAGAACGGCCACATCCACAAGCAGTCGCTGTTCGAGATGGGGCTCGGCGTCGCCATCGGCGCCATCACCTTCACGGGCTCGGTGATCGCCTTCCTCAAGCTCGACGGGCGCATGTCGGGCAAGCCGATCATGCTGCCGCAGCGGCACACGATCAACATCGTGCTCGGCGTCGTCCTCGTCGCGCTGCTCGTCGCCTTCATCGCGGGCGAGAGCAAGGTGGTGTTCTGGCTGATCGTGCTCCTGTCCTTCGCGCTGGGCGGGCTCCTGATCATCCCGATCGGCGGCGCCGACATGCCGGTCGTGGTCTCGATGCTCAACTCCTACTCGGGCTGGGCGGCCGCGGGCATCGGCTTCACGCTGGGCAACCTCGCGCTGATCATCACCGGCTCGCTGGTCGGCTCCTCGGGCGCGATCCTGTCCTACATCATGTGCCACGCGATGAACCGGTCGTTCATCTCGGTCATCCTGGGCGGCTTCGGCGGCGACGCCGCGGCGGCGGGCGGGGGCGGCAAGGTCGAGACCCGGCCGGTCAAGCAGGGCTCGGCGGACGACGCGGCCTTCATCATGAAGAACGCCGAGAAGGTCATCATCGTGCCGGGCTACGGCATGGCGGTGGCGCAGGCCCAGCACTCGCTCCGCGAGATGGCCGACCAGCTCAAGAAGGCCGGCGTCGACGTCAAGTACGCCATCCACCCGGTGGCGGGCCGCATGCCGGGCCACATGAACGTGCTGCTGGCCGAGGCCAACGTGCCCTACGACGAAGTGCACGAGCTGGAGGACATCAACGGCGAGTTCCCGCAGGCCGACGTGGCCTTCGTGATCGGCGCCAACGACGTCACCAACCCGGCCGCCAAGACGGATCCGCAATCGCCGATCTACGGCATGCCGATCCTCGACGTGGAGAAGGCCAAGACCGTGCTGTTCATCAAGCGCGGCATGGGCTCCGGCTACGCCGGCGTCGAGAACGAGGTCTTCTTCCGCGACAACACCATGATGTTGTTCGGCGACGCCAAGAAGGTGGTCGACGAGATCAACAAGAACTTCTGAGCGCCGCCACCGGCGCGACACGGGACGATGGAGCGGGGCCCTTGTGCCCCGCTTCTTCGTTCGGGGGGTGTCGCACGCGGGCGGCAGCGGCGACCCGGGAATCCCGGTACACTCCCGCCCCGTGACCACCCTGATCGACCACCCCCGCCCGCTCCTCGACGTCCACCGCTCGGTGCTCGGCCGCCCCTGGCGCGACCGCTGCGCCGAGGCCGCGCCCCAGGCCGCCGCGATCACCATCGCGCAGAGCCACGGCCTGCCCGAGGTGCTGGCCCGCGTGCTCGCCGGGCGGGGCGTCGCGCCGGCCGCGGTGCCGGGCTTCCTGGAGCCGCGCCTGCGCGACCTGATGCCGGATCCCGCCGTGCTCCTCGACATGGAGGCCGCGGCCGACCGGCTCGCCCACGCGATCCTGCGGCGCGAGAAGGTCGCGATCTTCGGCGATTACGACGTGGATGGCGCCGCGAGCGCCGCGCTGCTCGCCGGCACGCTCCGCGAGCTCGGCGTGCCCTTCCGCCTCCACATCCCCGACCGGATCACCGAGGGCTACGGCCCGAACGTCGAGGCGGTGCGGATGCTGGCGGGGGAGGGCGCGCGCCTCCTCGTCACCGTCGATTGCGGCACCGCCGGCCACGCGCCCCTGGAGGAGGCGGCGCGGCTCGGCCTCGACGTGGTCGTGCTCGACCACCACGGCGCCCCGGAGGCGCTGCCGCCGGCCCTCGCCGTCGTGAACCCGAACCGGCTCGACGACCTCTCGGGCCTCGGCCACCTCTGCGCGGCCGGCGTGGTCTTCCTCACCCTCGTCGCCCTCAAGCGGCGGCTGCGCCGGGAGGGGATCGACCTCCCCGACCTGATGGGGAGCCTCGACCTCGTGGCGCTGGCCACCGTCGCCGACGTGGTGCCGCTGGCCGGGCTCAACCGCGCCTTCGTGCGCCAGGGCCTCGCCGTGATGCGCGGGCGGCGGCGCCTCGGATTGTCCGCCCTCCTGGACGCGTCGGGCCTCGCCGAGCCGCCCCAGGCCTGGCATCTCGGCTTCCTGGTCGGCCCGCGCATCAACGCGGGCGGGCGCATCGGCGAGTCCACCCTCGGCGCCCGCCTGCTCCTCTGCGAGGACCCGATCGAGGCGGCGGGCATCGCCGCCCAGCTCGACCAGCTCAACCGCGAGCGCCAAGCGATCGAGGCCGCCGCCGTGCAGGAGGCCGAGGCGCTGACGGCCCTGCGGCTGGAGCGGGATCCGGACCAGCCGGTGATCGTCACCGGCAGCCCCGACTGGCATCCGGGCGTGGTCGGGCTGATCGCCGCCCGCCTCAAGGAGCGCTTCGGCCGCCCGGCCTTCGCCTTCGCGCTGCGCGAGGACGGCACCGCCACCGGCTCGGGCCGCTCGATCATCGGGGCCGATCTCGGCCGGGCGGTGCGCCGCGCCGTCGAATCGGGCCTCGCCGTGAAGGGCGGGGGCCACGCCATGGCGGCGGGGGCGACGATCGCCGCGATCGATCTCGACCGCTTCCGCGACGGCCTCGCCCGCGACCTCGCGGCCGCGGTCGGCGACGCGCGCGCGGCCGAGGCCCTGCTCGTCGACGGGATCCTCTCGGCGGGCGGCGTGCAGACGGATCTCCTCGACGCCCTGGAGCGCGCCGGTCCCTTCGGGCAGGGCTCGCCGGAGCCGGTCTTCGCCCTCGCGCGCCACCGCATCGCCGATGCCCGCGTGGTCGGCAACGGCCACGTCAAGGCGCAGCTGCGCGGGCGGGACGGCGTCGCGGTCGGGGCGATCGCCTTCCGGGCGGCGGAGGGCCCCCTGGGCCAGCTCCTGCTGCGCGGCATCGGTCGCGACATTCACGCCGCCGGCACCCTGGCCCGCGACCGCTGGCGCGGCGGCGAGCGGGTGCAGCTTCGCCTCTGCGACGCGGCCGACGCCGCGTGAGCGCGGCCCGGTTCGCGCTTGACACCGGACGCGCGGCTCCACCATAAGGACGCCCGTCGGCGCCGGCAGGCGTCGGCACCGCGGCCTCGCGCCGCGATGGGGGAATGTCCCGAGCGGCAAAGGGGGCGGACTGTAAATCCGCTGGCTATGCCTTCGTAGGTTCGAGTCCTACTTCCCCCACCACTTTCCGCCCGCTGTTACGGCTGATCCTACGGCGCAGACGCGTGAGCATTCGCGCGGCAGCGTGGATCGCCCGCCGCTGGCGCCACCCTGGCTGCCTCGGATCGGCGCGGTGCCATCGGCTCGAACGCGTGCGACTGGACGTTCCACGCTTCGAGCAGCACGTCGGCCGTACCGCAATTGTTCGCGTAGGCGAACGCGAACGGCGCGTCGTTCACGAAGAGCGACGCGTCCCCGCTGCGCTCGGCGACGAAATCCGCCGAGAACCGCTCACCCGCCGCGCCGCCGGCCGCCCCGGGATCGACCGGGGTGAAGACCAGGGGCGTGAGGTGGACGGGGACCCCGGGCGCCGTCGTGCGAAGGATCGGCTGGAACCAGGCCGCCGCCAGGACGCGGCGGGTCCAGGCGAAGACCCGCATCACCACCCGGTCCTTCACGTCGATGAAGGTGCTGCCCATCGGGCTCGCCGGGATGGTCCCGCCATCGTTCCAGGGTTCGACCACGCTGAGCGTGATGCGGTAGCGCCGGTTCGCCTGCAGCCCTCCCGCGAGCGGCCAGCAGGGATCCCTCGTGTCGAAGCGCGGCGAGGCGGCGCCCGGCTCGCCGCAGACGCCCCAGCCATCGACCGACTCGCCGACCGCGACGGAGCCCCGGTATCCGGCGATCACGGCGGCGGCGCCGATGAGGCCGAGGAAGAGGATGCCGAACACGCTCGGGATGAGCTGCCACTTCATCGTCTGCATGAAGCCCTGATAGCGGGCGCTGGTCCGCAGCGGGCGGATCCAGCGGGCGGGGAGGGGGGCGTGCGCCGCGACGGGCGGGATCGCGGGAGCCGGCAGCCCCAGCGCCCGGGTCCAGAGGTCCCGCATGGTGTCGAAGGCGCGGCGCTTGAGCCCGGCCCCCTGCGCCATCAGGGCGACGATGAGCGCGACGTTCACGAGGAACAGTCCGGGTGAGCGGGCGAAGGCCTCGACCCACGGCGCCAGCAGCGACGGGAGCAGCCCGCCCGCCGCGGAGATCAGGGGCGAGGCGAGGCATTGCGGGCCGGCGCAGGCCGAGGGCGGCAGGACCGCCTCGATCACCGGAAAGGCTGCGAGGAGCAGCGAGGCGGCCACCGTCGCGAAGTAGATGACGCGCCGCAGCCAGTAATGGTCGAAGACCTTCTCCACCTGCGTGGGCCAGTGCACCTGTCCCGAGTCCGCGAGATCGAGCGGCCGGCGCGGCCCCCTCCCGACGACGTCGAACCGGGCCGGCAGCGCGATCGGCGCGTAGCGGTCGGTGCCGCGGGACATTCGCTCCAGCACGCTCTCGTGAACCAGGATCGGCTCCACCAGCAGGCCGGGCGGCGTGACTCTCGGATCCTGCAGCAGGAGCAGGTGCGGATCGGCGGGATCCTGCTCGATCTTCGCGTCGATCCGCCGGGTCTGCGGGCGGTAGTAGCCGGCGACGCCGCTGCGGGAATCGTAGAGATGCCCGAACGGGTCGGGACTCGGCGTCCATCCCCATTCGGTCTGCGGCTTGTAGCGGACGCCCGCCAGCTCGGCCTCGTCCATCATCCAGAGGAGCGGCACGTGGGACAGACCGTCGTCGGCGTAGCCCCCGCCGACATTGGAATGGACGCCCGCGAACCAGACCTGGCGCAGCCGGTCCTCCGGCACGACTCCCTTCGCCACGCGCTCGCGGTTCCACAGCTCGTCCCAGAGCAGGGGCTGGAAGCTGTCGCGCTCCTCGTCCAGGGCGAGCGCGTGGCGCGCGCAGCGAACCCCGTCCGCCAAGGCGGTGTTCGGCATCGACAGGGGCCAGACCCAGTCGTCGATGGCCCGGGTCAGCTCTTCGAGGGGCAGCCCGTAGGCGGCGACCGTGTCCCAGACACCGATGAACGCGACCTTCTTGACCTCGAGCGGCGAGCGCGTCTCGCGCTGCTCCGTCGTCCAGGCCCATTGCCTCCAGAGCTCGAGCATCCCGTCCCGCAGGTCCCGGATGCGATCCACCAGGCCCACCTTGGCCTTGAGATAGTAGTCGTCCGTCGTCGGAGCGGCTTTCGCCTCGGACGGGACATCCTTCTCGAAATCTTTCTTGGTCCCGCCCAGGAGGGGAAGCTTGTAGCGGCGGCGATAGGCCCTGTAGGCATCGGCGGCATGCGCCCGCAGGAGTTCGTCCGTCTCGCACTGCACGATACCCCGCGTGAGGATCAGCGAGGCCAGAACCCGCGCCGTGAACGCGCCGCGGCTGAAGCCGAAGAAGTAGAGGTGGTCACCCTCCCGATAATTCCGGCAGACGAAGCAGTACATGTCGATGATGTTGTTCTTCAGGCCGATCCCGAAGATGCCGCCGAGCAGCTGCAGCGGCTTGAAGGCCGAGGTGCCGACTCCGCCGTGGTAATACGCGATCTGGCGCCGCTGGCCGGAGGCCGTGGTGGGTCCGGTGTCGACGGCTTGGTAGACCCGCCAGACATTCGTCTTGAACAGCTTCGCGGCGCTGTTCCCGGTCCCGTCCGCGAACAGGAGGATCGATTTCGGCGCGGCCGTCCCGCCCTCCTCGACCGAAGGCGTCACCGCATCGTCGTCGCTCGTCACGGACCATTCCTCCGGATGATGGCGTCGGCTCGCCGGCGAATCCCCTGTCCGGGGTCTCACTTCGCCGGCTGAGGAGGGGATTGCTGCCACTTCTCCATCTTGCCGAGCACGCCCCAGGCTGCGAGCCCGAGGAAGATGGGCAGCGTGTAGGGGCTGAGGCCCGCCGCCGGCGTGAGCTGCGTCAGCACCTGCCCGAGCCCCGTCCCGGCCGGAACCTGGGACAGGATCTGGGTCAGGACGGCGCCGATGATGCCGATCGCCGTCTTCTTGCCGTTGAGGAGGTTGCCGATCGTCTCCCCGAGTGCCCCGTTGACCTGGCCGAGCGGGGGCGTGCCCGCACCGGTCTGGCCGGCACCCAGGCCGGCGCCCGGGATCGCGCCCGGCCCCACCGTGTTCAGGATGGCGGCGAGCTTGTCGATCAGCGTCAGGATCTCCAGCGGCATCTGCGGGAGCGGTTGCGGAACCGGGGACGAATGAACCACCACCGGCCCCCCGGCCCTGCTGGCGACGAGCCTTTCGATGTCCTCGATCCGCTTCCTGAGCGCGTCGGTCTCCGTGGTGCCGGCCGGGCGCAGGGCGGTGCGGAGCGCCGCAACGGTCTGGTCGTCGGCCAGCCCGGTTTCCGGCAGGCCGCGCCTGACCTGGAACTGCGCGAGGGCGGTCTTCGTGTTCCGCCCGCTCACGCCATCCTCGACGAGGGGCGGGGACGCGCCGAGCTGGTTCAACGCCTGCTGGACCCAGAGGATCGTGTCGGCCAGATCGTCGTCCGGCTCGGTCGCGGTGAGCCCGGCCGGGGTCTCTGCGCCGATCGCGATCGTGCCGTCCTTGTCCGCCATCGCCCGCAGGATCACCGCCGTGCCCAGCTGAGTGTCCACCACGGTCGGATCGAACACGTGGTCGCGGATGTACTTGCCGCCCGGAGCCGGAGGGCCGTAGGCCGTCGACCCGCCCCAGAGATACGGTGAGTTGACGCCCCGGAACCGGTAGCCGTAGCCGTTGAACCCCTCCAGGCGGTACAGGACCCGGGCGATGCTCCAATCCTTGGCGCCGGCGAAGCCCTGCAGTTTGAGGGCGTCGACCGCCCCGTCCAGGAAGGCCGCCGGGCCCGTGAACGGACCGCGGCCCTTCGGGACGATCGTCGTTACCTGCCCCAGCGGCTGCCCGTTCCCAAGGTAACGTCCGAAGTTGAGGTTCGCTTCCCGGTAGTGGCACAGGCCGACGAACCACCAGGGAACCCCGGTCCGAGCCTCGACCGCCTGGTAGCTGGCCTTTCCCTGCAGGATGCGCGCGGCCTGCTTCTCGGCCTCGGCCAACCTGTCGGGTCGGATGGTCAGGGATGTCCAGAGAGTCTTGTAGCTCTCCTCGCATGTCAGGAAGGAGATCATTGTGCGCACCCGGCCCGGTCTTGATTAGCCGGCATTCTGACCACCTGACCGAGTGCCTCGCGTCCATCAAATAGATGATGGGGCGGGAAATATCTGCGAGGGAAGGATGAGCCGGGCGGAACCGAGGATATCCGAAAGTTGACGGGGCGCCGCGATGGTGCGCTGGGAGGCCTCGGGCCGACGCCCGAACGGGTCGAGGCGCCGTGAGGTCCGGTTCCGCCCGGACCGGAAATGCTCTAGCCGGAGCCGGCGGCGCATTCCGGACATGCCGGCGAGCGGACGCGGGAGGAGGGGACGATGCGGCGAGCGATCCTGATCATCGGCCTGCTGGCCGGCGGTGCCGCGCGTGCCGGGGAGCCCGAGCGGCACGATCCGTTCCACTGGATGAACGAGATCAACAAGGCCTCCCTGATCATGACCGTCGAGACCGGGATCGTGCCGCGTCCGCTCGGCGCCCGGATCGCCAGGGCCGTCTCCCAGGTGATCGCGGACGGCGAGAAGCCCGGCGCGACGCGGCCGGACGACTACCTGCAGCTCGAACCGCTCATCGTCGCGCGGGCGGGGCCGGACGCGACCCGGCTGCATTCGGGCCGCAGCCGGCAGGACATCATCCCGACCGTGCTGAAGCTGGAGCAGCGCGAGCGGTTGCTGCGCCTCGCGGAGGCCCTCGACGGCTCGCGGGCGAAGCTGATCGACCTCGCCGAGCGCCACGCCGACGTGATCGTGCCCGCCTACACCAACGGCGTGCAAGCCCAGCCCACGACGTTCGGTCACGTCCTGCTCGGCTATGCCGGGGCGCTCGCCCGCGACGCCGCGCGCCTGCGGGAGGTCTGGGAGCGGGTCGACGAATCGCCCCTCGGGGCCGCCGCCCTCGGCACGTCGAGCTTCCCCGTCGACCGGGCGCGCCTGGCGTCGCTCCTCGGCTTCGCCCGCCCGGTCGAGAACAGCTACGATGCCGGGCAACTCGCCCCGATGGATGTCGGCCTGGACCTCACCGGCCTCTCCACCACCCTCGCCACGACGGTCGGGGCCTTCGCGCAGGACCTCGCCGCCCAGTACCACCAGCCCTCGCCCTGGATCCTCCTGCGGGAGGGCGCGCTCACCGGGCCGAGCAGCATCATGCCGCAGAAGCGCAACCCGGTCGCGCTCTACCAGCTGCGGATGCAGGCGAGCGAGGTGGTGGGGGCGGCCGGGGCCTTCGTGATCATGGCCCACAACGTCGAATCCGGCATGCCGGACTACAAGCGCAACCAGTTGCAGCCGCCGGCGCGGACGCTCGACCTCGCCGCGGCGATGCTCCGGCGCCTGGACCGCTTGCTCGACGGCCTCGTGGTCGATCCCGAGCGCGCGGCGGCGGAGGTGGACGCGGACTACTCCACCACGACCGAACTCGCCGACGTGCTCCAGCGGGAGGCCGACGTGCCGTTCCGCCTCGGGCATCACTTCGCCTCGGACCTCGTCACCTTCGGCCGCGGCCGGCACCTGCGGCCCGCCGACCTCGCCTTCGAAGACGTCAAGCAGATCTACGCGGCCTCGGCCGGTGAGGCGCGGCTCCCGACCGCCTTCCCGCTGACCGAGGCCCGCTTCCGGGAGGCGCTGAGCGCCCGCGGCATGGTGGAGGGCGCCAGGGGACTGGGCGGCCCTCAGCCTCCCGAAGTCCGGCGCATGATCGCCGCCGCGCGCCAGCGTCGCGAGGCCGACGCGGCCTGGCTCGGAGCGACCCGGGCGCGCCTTTCCGCCGCACGGGATGGCCTGCAGCAGACCTTCGCGCGGATCGCCGACGAGGCGCCCTCGTCGCCGTGAGCGGGCCCGGTCGCGGCGGGTCGCTCCGCCGGCTCGGGCGGCCGCGCGGAACGGGGCTTGTGCCCTGCCCTTGCGTCCCCTATCCGTTCCGGCGTTCGTTCGTGTTTCGGATCCTTCGGCCGGTTCGTGGCCAGGCCGGTTCATGCCCCTCCCTCCGACGGGAAAGTCGATGACCAGCGGCGGGGCGATGACCGCGGATCGGGGATCCGGTCGGGACAGACGGGCGCGCATCCTCGGCGCGGCCCCCCCGAGAGCGCGCCTGATCCACGTCGCGCTGCTCGTCGCCTTCGCCGCCGGGTATCTGGGGATGGCGCTGTTCGACACCGGCCCCGTCGACCCCGCGCAGGGCGCGGATCTGCCGACCGGTAGGCAGATCGGTCTGCGCGGCTCGCAGCCCTAGGTCAAGGAGCAGCGCCGGCCCTTTGCGTGGCCGCCCGGTCCCGTGCGAGCATCGCGCCGATGCGCACAGCCCTCATCCTCCGCTGGCCGCGGGTGATCCGCCCGGCGGCGCTCGCCGTCGCCGTGACGACGGTTTTCCTGCCCCTCGCCCGAGCCCAGACCTCCCAGGGGCCGCCGCCCGACGCCGCGTCCTTCGCGGCCTGCCTGGAGGGAGTGGCCGGCGACGCCGCCGGACGCGGCGTCCCGAGACCCGTTGCGGACGGCCTCGTGGTGGGGCTCACCCCGGACCCGGAGGTCATCGCCGCCGCCGGTCACCAATCCGAGTTCGAGAAGACGCTCTGGGACTACATCGACGCCGCCGTGACGGAGGAGACCGTCGCGGACGGGCGCGCCAAGCGCGCGGCCTGGGACGCGACCCTGGCGGCGATCGAGGCGCGGACCGGGGTCGACCGGTTCGTGCTGCTGGCGATCTGGGGCATCGAGTCGGGCTACGGGGCCGTGCTCGACAAGCCCGGTAAGGTGCGGCCGGTCCTCCGCTCCCTCGCGACGCTCGCCTGCACGCCGGGGGACCGGGCCGCCTACTGGCGGGACGAACTCGTCGCCGCCCTGCGCATCGCCGCGGAGGGGCCCGTGCCCGTCGCCGACATGACCGGCTCCTGGGCCGGCGCCATGGGCCATACCCAGTTCATGCCCTCGACCTACCTGCGCTTCGCGGTGGATTTCGACGGCGACGGGCGGCGGGACATCTGGCACTCGGTCCCGGACGCGCTGGCCTCCACCGCGGCGTATCTTCAGGCGGAGGGCTGGCGGGCCGGGGAGCGCTGGGGCGACGAGGTGGTGCTGCCGCCGGGCTTCGACCTCGCGGGTTCCGACGAGAGCGTCGAGCGCACGATCGCGGACTGGGACACCCTCGGCGTGCGGCGCGCGGACGGGCAGCCCTTCGCGCCGGTGCCCTCCAAGGCCCATCTCGTGCTGCCCGCCGGCATCCGGGGGCCCGCTTTCCTGCTGCTGCCGAACTTCCAGGTGATCCTTCGCTACAACACAGCCCTCTCCTACGCGCTTGCGGTCGCGCACCTGTCGGACCGCCTGCGCGGGGAGGGACCGCTGGTCCAGCCCTGGCCGCGGGGCGACCGGGCGCTCACCCGCGACGAGCGCCGCGACCTCCAAACCCGCCTGGAGGCGAAAGGCCACCCGGCCGGGGGCGTCGACGGCCGGATCGGGCCGCGGACCCGGGCCGCTTTGCGGTCGTTCCAGAAGGAGATCGGGCTGCCGCCCGACGGCTACGCCGACCCGGCTCTCCTCGAACGGTTGCGAAATCAGCCCTGATCACCCTTGCCGTGCGTCCGTCCGGGCGCAGTTACCGGCGCGATCCGGCTCCGCGAGGATGAGACGATGGCTGTGAAACGTGCGTGTCTGGCGATGCTCCTGGCCGCGTCCTGCCTCGGTCCGGCCGCCGCCCAGACGGCTCCGGCCGCGGGCAGCGACGCGGTCCTGCTCACCGTGTTCCTCAAGCACGACCAGTCGAAGAACCTGCACGAGATCAACGCGCAGCTCCAGAAGAACGGCTACTACGACCAGTTCCCGCCCGCCGGGACCGAGGTCGTGTCCTGGTACGTGATGATGGGCATCGGGCAGGTTGTGACCCTGCGCGTCCCAGCCGCGAAGCTGCGCGACGTGAACGTCGCCCTGGAGAACACGGCCTGGGGCCCCTATCGCACCGAGTTCTACCCGACCTACGACTACAAGGACCTCGCCGCGCAGCAGAAGGCCAAGATGTCGGGCGGGGCGAAGCCCTGACTGGATCCGTGAAGCCCGGACGGACGATGTCCGGCGGGGCTTGAAGGCTCGCTCCCATTGTCCGGGCGCATGCAGCACCAGCGGAATGCGACCCCGAAACCAGCGCAAGACTCCGCGAAGCCTCTGCTTTTCAGCGCCGTTGCTGGCATGCGGAGCCGCTTCGCGGCAGAGTCTCATGCTGGTTTCCGGATCTCCTTCCGCTGACGCTTCCGTCGTCCGGAAAAGGGGTGTTTGAGGGCGAGCGAGACTCACGTCCCGCAGAAGGTCCGCAGCACCCGCTCGTTCTCGGCCGGCGGCGCGGCGTAGGGCGCCGCCTCCGGCCGCTCCGTGTAGGGCTCGCCGAGCGCTTCCACCAGCCTGTGGAACGGCCCGAAATCCTCCTGCCCGACCGCCGCCGCGATCACCGCCTCGACCTGGTGATTGCGCGGGATCAGGAGCGGGTTCACCCGGTCCATGGCCGCCCGCCGCTCCGCGCCCGGCATCGGCTCGGCCGCGAGGCGCTGCCGCCAGCGCCCCGCCCAGGCGTCGAAGGCGGTCGGGTCGACGAAGAGGTCCCGCACGGCCCGATCCGCGGCCGGGTCCTCGGCGGCGGCGCCCAGGTGCCGGAAGGTGAGCGTGAAGTCCGCCGCGTTCTCGGCCATGGCCGCCAGGAGGTCGGAGGCCAGCGCCACGTCCTCCTCGGGCTCCGTCGCGAGCCCGATCTTGCGCCGCAAGCCGCCATGATAGGCGGCCTCGAACAGCGGCACGAAGGCGCCGAGCCGCTCCTGCGCGTCCTCGATCGCCGCCTGCGTCTCCTCACCGAGGAGGGGCAGCAGGGCCTCGGCGAGGCGCGCGAGGTTCCACTGGGCGATCATCGGCTGGTTGCCGTAGGCGTAGCGGCCCTGCGCGTCGATGGCGCTGAACACCGCCCCGGGGTCGTAGGCGTCCAGGAAGGCGCAGGGGCCGTAATCGATCGTTTCGCCCGCCACCGACATGTTGTCGGTGTTCATCACCCCGTGGATGAAGCCGACGCAGAGCCACCGCGCCACCAGGGCCGCCTGCCGGGCGATCACGGCCGAGAGCAGCGCCCGGTAGGGATTCGATTCGCCGGCCACCTCCGGATAGTGGCGCGCGATCACGTGATCGGCCAGCGCCCGGACGGCCTCCGTGTCGCGGCGGATCGCGAAGTACTGGAACGTGCCGACCCGGATGTGGCTGGAGGCGACCCGCGTCAGGATCGCGCCGGGCAGGATCTCCTCCCGGATCACCCGGTCGCCCGTCGCCACGGCGGCGAGCGCCCGGGTCGTCGGGATGCCGAGCGCGGCCATCGTCTCGCTGACCACGTATTCGCGCAGAACCGGCCCCATCGCGGCGCGGCCGTCGCCCATCCGGGAGAAGGGGGTCGGGCCCGAGCCCTTGAGCTGGACGTCGCGCCGGATCCCGTCGCGGCCGACGACCTCGCCGAGGAGGATCGCGCGCCCGTCCCCGAGCTGCGGCACGAGCTGCCCGAACTGGTGGCCGGCATAGGCGGCCGCCAGCGGCTCCGCGCCCGCCGGCATCCGGTTCCCGGCGAGCATCGCGACTCCGTCCGGGCCCGCGAGCCAGTCCGGATCGAGGCCGAGCGCCTCTGCGAGAGGCCGGTTCAGGCGGATCAGCCGCGGGGCCGCGACCGGGGTCGGCGGCGTGCGGGCGTAGAAGCGGTCGGGCAGACGCGCGTAGCTGTTGTCGAAGGGCAGGGCAGTCATCGCGGGCGGGCCTCTCGGCGGCGAAGTCGTCCCTCATCGTCGGGACGCGGAGCGCCGGAGACAAGCGCCCTGCGGCGCGATGGTTCGGGGCGCGCCGTTACGGAAGGGCGTCGCCGCAGCTCTCCAGATGGGCCGCGAGGCCGAGCCCGTGCGCGCGGACGAGCTCCTCCGCCCCGGCGCCGTCCCGCGCCCGCAGGGCGACCAGGATCGCCCGGTGCTCCTCGCGCGAGCGCGCCGCGCGTCCCTCGCTGCGCATCGCGAGTCGGCGGATGCCGCGCAGATGCACCAGCAGGTGCCCCGCCAGCCCGTCGAACACCGCGCAGCCCGCCAGTGCGACCACCGTCTGGTGGAAGCGGAGATTCGCCTCAGAATAGGCGTCGAGCGCCTCCGCGGGCGGGTTGTCCGGGAAGGCCGCGAAGAGGGTGTCCAGCTCCGCCAGCTCCGCGTCGCTGGCGTGTCGACAGGCCAGCCGGGCCGCGATCCCCTCCAGCGCCGCGCAGGCGTGGATGATGTCGATGATCTGCCGCCGGGTCTTCTTCACCACGAAGACCCCGCGGCGGGCCTCGGACCGCACCAGCCCCTCCTGCTCCAGCACCGTGAAGGCCGCCCGCACGGGCGTGCGGCTCACCCCGAGGTCGCGGGCGAGGCGGCGCTCGTCGAGCCGGATCTCCCCGGAGGCCCCGTAGACGTCCAACTCGGCGATCGACGCCCTGAGGGTCGCGTAGACGCGCATGCGCAGATTGGCCGCCACCGGGATCGGCGTCACCGGCAGCGCGACGGATCGGGCGCGGGGCCGGGGACGCGGCGTCCCGTCGGGTTCGGTCATCGGCGATCCTCCTGCACGGCCGTGCCCGGCATCCGCAGAACCTCCGCTTGACACCGTCTGAGTCCTGGCATACCACATGCCAACAGCGAAACACAAATACTCGCTGCGACGCCGACCCTATAGGTGCCGTTGGTTGAAGACGAACCGGGAGGAATGCGGCCTGTTCTTTCGAGAAACGGACCGAACACCTCTGGCGTTCGCAAGATCATGCGTCCGAATTCCGGTTCGTGCCACGGTGAAGCGGCCGATCCGGGGCCGAGTTGATCGTCTATGAGGGGTGCCTCAATGCTTCTGGTCGCGTGCGATTACGAACAGGTCGTCGAAGCGGCGGGCGATGCCATCGTGGTGTCCGATGCGGAGGGCTGCATCACGGCCTGGAACGCGGCGGCGGAGCGGATCTTCGGCTTCACCAAGCGCGAGGCCCTCGGCCAGACGCTCGACCTGATCACGCCCGACCGGCACCGCGCCCGCCACTGGGAGGGCTATGCCCGGACCATGGCGAGCGGCGTGACCAAGTACGGGACCACGCTCCTGCGCGTGCCGGCCTTGCACAAGGACGGGCGGTCGCTGTCGATCGCCTTCACGGTCGGGCTCCTGCGCGGAGAGGATGGCCGGGTCACGGGCATCGTCGCCTCCATCCGCGACGAGACCAGCCGCTGGGCCGAGGAGAAGGCCCTGCGCCAGCGGATCAGCGACCTCGAAGCCGCGGGCTGAGGGGGATCGCTGTCTGAGGACGGGCCGCCCCGGCCCCCATCGTTCCAAGGCGGAGTGAGCCGCCGAACACCCCAGCGGAGGAGTGACCCATGAGCAAGCCGCTCGAAGGCATCAAGATCATCGACTTCACGCACGTCCAGGCGGGGCCGGCCTGCACGCAGCTGCTCGCGTGGTTCGGCGCCGACGTGATCAAGGTCGAGCGGCCCGGGGCGGGCGACGTCACCCGCTCGCAGCTGCGGCACGTCGACGACGCGGACGCGCTCTACTTCACGATGCTGAACTCCAACAAGCGTTCGCTGACCCTCGACACCAAGACGCCGCAGGGCAAGGAGGTGCTGGAGAAACTGATCCGCGAATCCGACGTCCTCGTCGAGAATTTCGGCCCCGGCGCCCTCGACCGGATGGGCTTCTCCTGGGCGCGGATCAACGAGCTGAACCCCGGCATGATCGTCGCCTCGGTGAAGGGCTTCAGCGAGGGGCACCACTACGAGGACCTGAAGGTCTACGAGAACGTGGCGCAATGCGCGGGCGGCGCGGCCTCCACCACCGGCTTCTGGGACGGACCGCCGACCGTCAGCGGCGCGGCCCTGGGCGATTCCAACACCGGCATGCACCTCGCGATCGGCATCCTGACCGCGCTGCACGGCCGCGCCAAGACCGGCAAGGGCCAGAAGGTCGCCGTGTCGATGCAGGACGCCGTGCTCAACCTCTGCCGGGTGAAGCTGCGCGACCAGCAGCGCCTCGACGCGCTGGGCTACCTGGAGGAGTACCCGCAATACCCGCACGGCGAGTTCGGGGACGTGGTGCCGCGCGGCGGCAATGCGGGCGGCGGCGGCCAGCCGGGCTGGGTGCTGAAGTGCAAGGGCTGGGAGACCGACCCGAACGCCTACATCTACTTCACGATCCAGGGCCACGCCTGGGCACCGATCTGCCGCGCGCTGGGCAAGCCGGAATGGATCGAGGATCCAGCCTACAACACGCCCCGCGCCCGCCAGGACAAGATCTTCGACATCTTCGCCTTCATTGAGAGCTGGCTCGCCGACAAGACGAAGTACGAGGCGGTCGACATCCTGCGCAAGTTCGACATCCCCTGTGCGCCGGTGCTGTCGATGAAGGAGATCGCCGCGGACACCTCGCTGCGGGCGAGCGGCTCGATCGTCGAGGTGCCGCATCCGCAGCTCGGCACCTACCTGACCGTCGGCAGCCCGATCAAGTTCTCGGACCTCGCCGTCGAGGTGAAGCCCTCGCCGCTGCTCGGCGAGCACACCGACGAGGTGCTGCGCGACCTCGGCTACACCGAGCAGCAGATCGAGATGCTGCACCAGGAGCGTGCGGTCTGATAGACACCCCGCGACCAGCGACGGCGCGCCCCCGGGCGCGCCGTCGTCGTGTCTCCGGCGCCCGCTCTCCCGGGTGCCCCACCCGGGCGGGCCGTCCGTCCCGCGCCGCGAGGATCCGTCGTCGATGCTCCAGAGCCTGCGCCGCCTCCTGCCGGACCTCGCCCCCGTCAGCCTGCGCGAGCGCGCCCGCGCCGCCCTCGGCGCCCTGCTGGGCATCCTGGCGACCGGCCTGATCAGCCGGGCGATCCTCGGCGACCACGCGGCGCTGCCGGTGCTGATCGCCCCGATGGGCGCCTCCGCGGTGCTGCTCTTCGCGGTGCCCGCGAGCCCGCTCGCCCAGCCCTGGTCGATCCTCGGCGGCAACGCGGTGGCGGCGCTGATCGGCGTGACGGCGGCGGGGCTGATCGCCGATCCGTTCGTGGCGGCGGCGGTGGCGGTGAGCGTCGCGATCGCCCTGATGACGGCCCTGCGCTGCGTCCATCCCCCGAGCGGCGCCGTGGCGCTGACCGCGGTTCTCGGCGGCCCGGCGATCCGCGACCTCGGCTACGGCTTCGTGCTCTGGCCGGTCGGCGTGAACTCGCTGCTGCTGCTCGCGACCGCGCTCCTGTTCAACAACCTCACCGGGCGCAGCTACCCGCACCGCGCGCCCCAGGCCGCGCCCTCGGGCGGCGCGGCGCCGTCGCCCTTCACGAGCCTCGGCTTCACCGCCGCCGATCTCGACGCGGCGCTGCAGGATTTCGGCGAGGTGCTCGATGTCGGCCGCGCCGACCTCGACGCGCTCCTGCATCACGCCCTGCTGCGGGCCTCCCGCCGGGCGCTGGGCTCCGCCACCTGCGCCTCGGTCCTGTCGCGGGAGGTGGTCGGCATCGCGCCCGAGGCGTCCCTCGACCAGGCGCTCGCGCTGTTCCGGCGGCGGCGCCTCCGGGCGCTCGCGGTCACGGACGAGGGCGCGCGGGTGCTCGGCCTCGTCACGCACCACGACCTCATCGACAAGGCTGCCTGGGACCGCGGCGGGCCACGGCTCGGCCTGGCCCGCCGCCTGCGCCTGACCCTGGAGCGCGGCCGCGCCCCGCACCATTGCGTCGCCGATGTGATGACGGCCCCCGTGGTGCCGGTCCGTCCCGAGACGCCGCTGGCGGATGCGGCCCTGTGGATGTCGCGCACGGGGCTGCTCCACCTGCCTGTGATCGGCCCCGACGACCGCCTGATCGGCCTCGTCTCGCAGGCCGACGTGGCGCATGCGCTGCTGCTCGCGAACGGCGCGCGCATGGCCGCGACCCCGGCCGCCGGCGGCGTGCTCGCCGGGGCCGCCTGATCGCCGATCAGGCCCGGTACTGGGCGTCGGTGACGGGGTCCAGCCATTCGACGGTCTTGCCGTCCCGCTTCTCCTGAATGGCGATGTGGCTCATCCCGGTGGTGGCGGTGGCGCCGTGCCAGTGCTTCTCGCCCGGAGAGAACCAGACCACGTCGCCCGGGCGGATCTCCTCGACGGGCCCACCCTCCCGCTGCGCCCAGCCGAGGCCGGCGGTGACGATCAGCGTCTGGCCGAGCGGATGGGTGTGCCAGGCGGTGCGCGCGCCCGGCTCGAAGGTCACGTGGGCGCCCGCGACCCGGGCTGGATCGGGCGGGCTGAGGAGCGGATCGATGCGGACCGAACCGGTGAAGTAATCCGGCGAACCCTTCTCGGACGGGCGTGAGCCGCTGCGCTTGATCTCCATCCTGTGTCTCCGTTCCAGCCGTCGGGGCCTCGTGGAAGGTAGGGCGGAGGATGCGCGCAGAGGAACCCTCTCCCCTTTGCGGAGCAGGCCGGGAGAGGGGAACCACGCTTCAGGGTGTGGAGCGCGTCACAACGGTTCAGGCCTCTCTTGAAGCGGGGTTCCCCTCTCCCGCCCCGGCACGAGTGCTTCGCACTCGCAGCGGGGCACCCTCCCCCGCAGAGGGGGGAGGGTAATGATGCCGCTCCGCCAGGATCATTTCCACCCCGCGCGCCACCACGTCCGGCTGCCACGCATGCGGCCCGTCATGCTCGACATAGGTGAGATCGTAGCCCGCCTCGCGCAGCAGCCGTGCGTGTCGCCGGGCGCTGCGGTCGATCGGGATCTGCGCGTCCCGGGTGCCGTGCGCGAGGAAGATCCGCGGCGCGCCGCGCTGGACCTGCACGGTGAGGAAACCCGCCGAGGAGACGAGGAGGTGGCTCGCCAGGTGCCCGTTGGTGAGCCCGATCGACAGCGCGTAGCTGCCCCCGTCCGAGTGGCCCGCGAAGGCGAGGTGGTCGGGAGCGAGGAGAAAGCGGTCCGCGACCGCCGCGAGGGCCACGTCCAGGCGCTCGCGGTCCGGGCCGTGGCCCGCGATGACGAGGTCCCAGGTCGGGAAGAGCGATTGCGGCACGAGGAGCAGGAAGCCGCGGGCCAGGGCGTGCGCCTCCAGCATCGGGAGGATCCGCTCGGCGCTGCCGCCGCCGCCATGGAACAGGACCACGAGAGGCGTCGGCCGCCGCGGCGCGACGCCGGGCGGCACGACGAGGAGCGCGTCGCGCTCGGGAAACAGCCCGAGGGCCTGCCGGCCCGGCGGCAGGGGAGGGCGCGTCGGCAGCCGGTGCGCGAAGGCGAGGCAGCCGGCGAGGTCGGGGTCGATCATGGGGCCTCCCGGGCGGACCGAAAAAAACCCGCCGGCGGGACGCGCCGGCGGGGAAAGGCGGCGGGCCGCACGCACCCGCCGCGACGAGAGGCCGGGGCGCCTCACTTCTTCTTGCGGACGCTGCTCTGCGGGTTGAGGCTGCCGATATTGCCGCTCTCGGTGCCGGCGCGCGGGTCGATCACCGCGTTGATCAGGGTCGGGCGGCCCGAATCCATCGCCGTGGTGACCGCGCGGCTCAGCTCCTCGGGCGTGGTGACGTGGACGCCGACGCCGCCGAAGGCCTCGATCATCCGGTCGTAGCGGGAACCCTTCACGAAGACCGTCGTGCCGGGGTCGCGGCCGGTCGGGTCGGTGTCGGTGCCCCGGTAGATGCCGTTGTTGTTGAACACCACCACGCAGACCGGGAGGTCGTACCGGCAGATCGTCTCGATCTCCATGCCGGAGAACCCGAAGGCGCTGTCGCCCTCGACCGCCAGCACCGGCTTGCCGGTCTCGACCGCGGCCGCGATGGCGAAGCCCATCCCGATGCCCATCACGCCCCAGGTGCCGACGTCGAGGCGCTTCCTCGGCTGGTACATGTCGATGACCGAGCGGGCGAGATCGAGGGTGTTGGCGCCCTCGTTCACCAGCATCGCGTCCGGCCGCTGCCGGATGATCTCGCGCAAAGCCCCGAGCGCCCCGTGGAAGTCCATCGGCGAGGCGGTCTTGGCGAGCTTCGCCGCCATCTTGGAGGCGTTCTCCTCCTTCTTGCGCGCGATGGTCCCGGTCCAGTCGGCGGGCGGGGCCGGCCAGTCGGCGCCCATCCCGGCGAGCAGCGCCTCGACGCAGGAGCCGATATCCCCGACCAGCGGCGCGGCGATCTCGACGTTCGAGTCCATCTCCCGCGGCTCGATGTCGACCTGGATAAATCTCTTGGAGCCCGGCTCGCCCCAGGTCTTGCCCTTGCCGTGGGACAGGAGCCAGTTGAGGCGGGCGCCGAGCAGCAGCACCACGTCCGCGTCCTTGAGGACCAGCGAACGGGCCGCGCCGGCCGAGAGCGGGTGCGTGTCGGGCAGGAGGCCCTTGGCCATGCTCATCGGCACGTACGGGATGCCGCTGCGCTCCACGAGGGCGCGGACGGCCTCGTCGGCCTGCGCGTAGGCGGCGCCCTTGCCGAGGATGATCAGCGGGCGCTTGGCCCCCTTGAGGAGATCGAGGGCGCGGGCGACCGAGGCGGGGGCCGGGATCTGGGCGGGGGCCGGGTCGATGACCTTCACCAGCGACTTGGCGCCGGCCTGCGCGTCCATCACCTGCGCGAACAGCTTGGCGGGCAGGTCGAGATAGACGCCGCCCGGGCGGCCCGACACGGCGGCGCGGATGGCGCGGGCGACGCCGATGCCGATATCGGCCGCGTGCAGCACCCGGAAGGCGGCCTTGCACAGGGGTTTGGCGATGGCGAGCTGGTCCATCTCCTCGTAATCGCCCTGCTGCAGGTCGACGATCTCGCGCTCCGAGGAGCCGCTGATCAGGATCATCGGGAAGCAGTTGGTGGTGGCGTTGGCGAGCGCGGTCAGCCCGTTGAGGAAGCCCGGCGCCGAGACGGTGAGGCAGATGCCCGGCTTCCTGGTCAGGAAGCCCGCGATGGCGGCGGCGTTGCCGGCATTCTGCTCGTGCCGGAAGGAGATCACCCGCATGCCCGCCGCCTGCGCGAGGCGGCCGAGATCGGTGATCGGGATGCCCGGGACCCCGTAGATCGTGTCGATGCCGTTGAGCTTGAGGGCGTCGATGACGAGGTGGAAGCCGTCGGTCAGCTCGGGCTCGGCCGGCGCGCCGGCCGCGTCGAAGCCGGCCGCGAGGAGGTCGTGATCGGGTTCGAGCGGCGTCTTGACGGTGGTTTCCATGGTGGATCCCCTGTGTACGGTTGGGTGTTCGGCCGGGTGCGGCTCCCGGCTCGCGGGAGGAGGCTGCGCGGAAAGGACGGTGCGATGGGGGTGGGGACCCGGCTCACTCCGAAGGGGACGAGGGGGCATGCGGCATCGGCGTTCCTCCTCGCGGCGGGCAGCCGGCGCGCTGTGCGGGCGGGCTCAGATCCGTCGACGTCTTTGTATCAGGTCGACTGTATACCAGACGATTATGCGCCCGGGCGGGGCCGCTTGTCAATCCGCGAGCGGCGGCTCCGGCCGGGTCGGGCACCTGCTCGGCGTGCCCCGACGCGGCGGGGTGCGCCGGATTGGGACCGGCGCCGGACTTGCTTCGGGGCGGGCGTATCGCGGGAGCGTGGCTGGGCTAGCCGCGACGGGCGCGCGACCGATATTGCGAGGGTCCTCCGGAGTGCCTCCGCTCGCCCCCCTCTCGCCGCCGCGGGCCGCGCGGGAGATCGCGCGGGAGCCCTCCGGATGGGCGCGCGGGAGCGGGGGAGTGGGAGCGTGAGGACACGGGTTGGGCATCCGACCGGCGATCACGGCGCGGAGCGTGCCGCACCGGTCCCCGCGCCCCGATGAAGTCCGCCCCGATCCGCCGCGGCACGCTGCGCAACCCCGGTCCCGACCTCGCCCGCCTGCCGGTGGCGCCGGACCTCACGGGCATCAACGTGGAGGAGGGGCTGCGGGCGGCCGTCGCCTTCGCGGCGATCATCCTCCTCAACGAGTGGCTGGCTTGGCCGCCGCTCCTCACCATGGCGCTCGCCGCCAACATGACCTGCTTCTGCGACATCGGCGGGCCGATCGGGCCGCGGCTGCGGGCGCTCGCGGCCTTCGCGGGGCTGGGCGGCGTGGTCTGGGGCGCCTTCGGGGTGATGGAGGCGGCAGGGCCGGCCGTGGTCCTGCCCGCCGCCTGCGCGGTGGTGTTCTGCTGCACCTTCGCGCGGATCTGGGGCGTGCCTGCGCAGACCGTTGGCAACGTGCTGGTGGTGGTGCTCGCCATCGCCCTCGACCGGGCGCTCAGCCCCGTCGAGGGCGCGGTGATCGCCGCGATGTTCTGGGCCGGCGGGCTCTGGGCGACCGTCCTGGCCCTGGTGGTCTGGCGCCTCCACCCGTACCGGCCCGCCCACGAGGCCATCGCCCGCGTGTGGTCCGGCCTGGAGCGCCTCGCCCAGGACCTGCGGCAGCTCGCGGCCGGCCCCGACGGGGCCGACGCGGTCGTGTGGGAGCGGCATGCCCGCGGCCATCGCCGGGCGGTGCGCGACGCGATCGAGGCCGCCCGCACCCTGGTGCTCGATCTCGCCCGCAGCCGCGCCCGGCTGTCGGAGCGCAATGCCCGGGCGCTGATCCGCCTGGAGGCGGCCGAGCAGCTGTTCGGGGTGCTGATCGGTCTGTCCGATCACCTGGAGCGGGCCGGGCCGGCGCGGCGCGCCGAGGCCGCGCGCTTCCTGCGCCTGCTGCCGCCGCTCCTGCGCCTCCTGTCCCAGGCGATCCGCCAGGACCGGCCCGTGGACCTCGCCCGCGTCGAGCGGGTGCTGGCGCGCGCGCGTCCGCCTGCCGATTCCGACCCGGCCCTGCGGCGGATGGCGGAGCGGGCGCTCGACCGCCTGCGCATCGCCGCCAAGCTCTCGGGCGCGAGCGACCTCGCGGGCGACAGCGGCCTCACGGGGGCGCCGGCCCCGCCCTGGCGCGAGCGGGTGATGCAGCCGCTGCGCGCCAACCTGACGTGGTCCTCGGCGAATCTGCGCCACGCGGTGCGGGCGACCGTGGTGGCGCTGCCCGCGCTGGCGGTCACCTTCCTGTTCCCGGGGCCCTTCACCCACTGGCTCACCATCACGGTGGTGCTGACCATGCAGCCCTTCTACGCGGCCACGTGGCAGCGGGCGCTGGAGCGCATCGGCGGCACGGTGCTCGGCGGCGTGATCGGGGCGTTCCTCGCCTATTTCGCGACATCCCCCCTGGTGCTCGCCGTCATGATGGTGCCGCTCAGCGTCGTGGGTTTCGCGGCCCGGGGGGTCAGCTACGGCACCTTCATCGCCTGCCTGACGCCCCTGGTGGTGGTGCTGGTCGAACTCGTCGAGCCGGGCCACTCGTCCTGGGAGATCGTCGGCATGCGCGCCCTGTTCACGGTGCTGGGCGGGGCGGTCGCGGTGCTGAGCGGCCTCGTGCTGTGGCCGATCTGGGAGCCGGAGCGGGTGCGCACCGAGCTGCGCAATGCGCTCCTCACGCATTCCCGCTACGCCGAGGCCGTGGTGGCCGAGCGCCTGGGCGAGGGCAGCGCCGAGGCGGCGGCCCGGGCGGCCGGCCTCGCCACCAACAACCTCGAAGCCTCCCTGTCCCGCGCCCTGCAGGAGCCGCGGCGGCGGAGGCGCTCCCGGATCGAGGCCGCGATGGTTGCCGACGCGACGCTCCGGCGCATGGCCGGCCGCCTCTCCAGCCTGCGGCACGATCCGGAGCCGCGGGGACTGCCCCCGGAGGCGTGGCGGGGCTGGGGGACCTGGATGGCCGCCGCGCTCGCCCGCATCGCCTCGGGCGAGGCGCCGCCGCCCCGTCCCGACGCCCCCGAGGCCGAGCCGCTCACCCGCATTGCGGCCCAGATCGAGCTGCTGGCCGTGACGCTGCGGCGGGCCGGACGAGGGAAGGAGTGAGACGGGATCCGCTTTGCTCAAGCGGATCCCGCATCACCCGACCCGCTCGGCCCGCGGGACGCCCGCCGCCGGGCGCCGGAAAGGGTCGCCCTCCGTCCAGGGCGAGAACCGGAACAGCCCGACCGGATCCACGCCCTCCAGGTCCGCCGCGGCGAGATCGCGGGCGATGATCACCACGAAGGGCGGGCCGTCCTCGCCTGGGCGCCCGAAGGGACGGGGCGGGGAGAACAGGGTGCCGACGCTCTCGACGAGGAGCGGGCGGTCGGATTCGGCGACGCGCACCAGACCCTTCAGGCGCAGCAGACGCTCGCCGAGCCGCCCCGCGAGGTTGTCGAGCCAGGCGGCGAGGTCGTCGTAGGTGAGCGACCGGACGGGCCGCGCCAGCCGCACCGCGACGCGCGGGTGGGGGCCGCCGCTGTCCGGCCGCGCGGGCAGGGCGGACGGGTCCGGGCGGATGAGCGGCGCGAAGGCGGCCAGGACGGCGGCGGCGCGATCGGGATCCGCCACCGTCTCGGCGAGCGGATTGAGCGCGGCGATCTCCGCCCGCGCCGCGCCGGAGCGCTCGTCCGTCACCGCGTCGCGCTTCGTCAGGACGATGCGGTGGGCGGCGGCCCATTGCGCGGCCGCCTCCTCGAACCCGGCATTCTCCATGCCGCACAGGGCGTCGTAGGTCGCCAGCACCGCGACCCGCATCCGGTGGGCCGCGAGGCTCGCCAGTTGGCGCAGAACCGGCCCGGGCTTCGAGAGTCCGCTCGTCTCAAGGACGATCCGGCGCAGGGGCCCCGACGCCTCCGGCCGCTCGGCCGAAAGCAGCGCCTCGACCGTCCGGGCGAGGTCGCTCGTCATCTGGCAGCAGACGCAGCCGTTCGACAGCATCGTCATCGGCACGTCGCCGCCGGTCTCGCGCAGGATCAGCCCGTCGAGCCCGATCTCGCCCGCCTCGTTGACGATGACCGCCGTGTCCGCCGCCTCCGGACGGGCGAGGAAATCCCGCAGGAGCGTCGTCTTGCCCGAGCCGAGGAAGCCCGTCAGGACGACGAAATCGAGGGGCTCCGTCACCGGACCGGCGCTCCGTCCGTGGGCTCGGCCGCGCCCGCGTACTGGGCCGGAACGTCCTCCTGCCAAGTCGCCTTCACGAGGGCGCGCACATCGGCGAGCAATTCGGCCGTGTCGTAGATCACGCCGTCCTTGATCGTATGCGTGAGCCCGCGATGCCAGGTGGCGCCGTTCGTCGCCTCGTCGAGGCGCAGGGCTCCCGTCCCGTAGAGCAGCTTGAAGTCGGTGAGCGGGTTGTGGTCGTGGATCAGGAGGTCGGCCCGCTTGCCGGTCTCGACCGTGCCGATCTCGTCCTCCAGCCCGCACAGGGCCGCGCCCTGCGAGGTCGCGGCGCGGATCACCTCCAGCGGGTGGAAGCCGGCCTCCTGCAGCAGCTCCAGTTCGCGAATGTAGCCGAAGCCGAAGATCTGGTAGATGAAGCCGGAATCAGAGCCGGCGCAGACCCGGCCGCCGCGGTTCTTGTACTCGTTGATGAAGGCCATCCAGAGTCTATAGTTCTCCTTCCACTCGATCTCGTTCTGGGTCGACCAGCGATACCAGTACGAGCCGTGGCCGCCGCGCTGCGGCGTGAAGTAGTCCCACATCGACTTCCAGGTGTACTCCTTGTGCCAGTCGGCCTGGCGCGCCCGCATCAGGTCGCGGTTTGCGTCGTAGATCGTGAAGGTCGGCACGAAGGTGAAGCCGATCTCCAGGAATCGCTCCAGCACCTCGTTCCACTTCTTCGAGCCGGGCTCCGCGCCCTGGCGGAACATCTGGCCGGAGACCGAGAAGCGGAAATACTCGTCGTTGTAGTCGTAATCGAGCGGGAAGTTCTGGACCACGCGGTCCTCGAACAGCGCCTCGGGCAGCCCGTAATAATGCTCGGCGCTGGTGAGGCCCCACTGGGCGGTGGTGAGCGCGTTCATGCGCGTCACCGCCATCTGGGCGTGGTGGCAGCCCGACCGCAGGCCGAGCTTCCGGCACTCGTCGAGGGCCGCATCCATGATGGCCGGCGGCGCGCCGAAGAACTTCACCCCGTCGGCGCCCCGCTCCTTGAGTCGGCGCAGCCAGGCCCGCCCCTCCTCGGGGGTGTGGACGAGCTTCAGCATGTCGTTCACGGCCGGGAAGTAGCTGTAGGCGAGGAGCCGCGGCGCCGCGATCGTGTTCTCGGCCGAGCGTCGCTTCTGGTCGAGCATCCAGTCGAGGCCGTTGAACGAGCCCATCTCGCGCACCGTGGTGACGCCGTGGGCGAGCCAGAGCTTGTAGACGTACTCGACCGGCGGCACCCAGCCGTTGGCGGCATGGTAGGCGACGCCCGCATGGGCATGGCAGTCGACGAAGCCGGGCGTGACCCACTTGCCGCGGCAATCGATCTCGTGGTCGCCCGGCGCCGGGCGGTTGGCGCTCGTCGCGAGGTTGCCGGTGACCTTCTTGATCAGCGTGATGCGGCCGTTCTCGACCACGATGTCGGTCGGGCCGATCGGCGGCGCGCCGGTACCGTCGATGACCGTGGCGCCCCGCAGGACCAGCCGCCGGTGCGGGCCGATCCCGCGGTCGCGCGCGCTCGCCGGGACCAGGGAGGGCTGACCGGCCTTGGCCCGCTCGGCCGCGAGTTCGTTGCCGGGCAGGCTGCCGGCCGGGATCGCCGCGTCGCTCATGGTATTCTCTCCCTGATAGAGTGTCTTATCGGCGAGGCGGACCTCGGCGAACGAAATCGAAAGGCGCCTGCGTCACCTCAAGCTCCCCTTTTCCGGACGACGGCAGCGCCAGCGGAAGGAGATCCGGAAACCAGCACAGGAATCAGCCGCGAAGCGGCTCCGTATAGGAGAGTCGTTGCAACATACGGACGCTTCGCGGAGTCTTGCGCTGGTTTCCGGATCTCCTTCCACTTCGTTACAGTCGTCCGGAAAAGGGGGCGGTATGGGATCAGGCCATCCTGATCTCCGGGAGTGCCTCTCTCTCTTCATCGCGCGTAGCGGCGGCCGAGCAGCGCGGTGCCGAGCACTGTCAGGACCAGGGTCGCGGCCAGCAGGATGAAGGCGAGGGCGGCGCCGAACGGCCAGTTCATCCCCTTCGAGAACTGGTCGTAGACGGCGGGCGCCATCATCTTGAACTGCGAGCCGCCGAGCAGGACGGCGGTCGCGTAGGTGTTCATGCACAGGATGAATACGAGGACGCAGCCCGCCACCGTGCCGGGCAGGGCGAGCGGCCACACCACGCGGCGGAACACCGTGAGGGCGCCGGCCCCCAGATTGGCCGCCGCCTCCTCGACCGCCCGCGGGATGCTCTCGATCACCGAGGACAGGGTCAGGATCATGTAGGGCAGCACCACCGCGATCGTGCCGACCGCCACCGCGCCCGGCGTGTAGATCAGCCGCAGGGGCTCCGAGGTGATGCGCAGCCCCTGGAGCGTGGCGTTGATGAACCCATCATGGCCGAGCAGCCCCATCCACCCCGCCGCCCGCACCACGTTGCCGACGAGGAGCGGGATCAGCGTCAGCACCGTGGCGAGGCTCTTCCAGCGGCTCTGCATCCGGGCGAGCCGATAGGCCGCCGGGAAGCCGAGCGCCAGGGTCAGGGCCGTGCAAGTGAAGGCCATGACCAGCGTCGTGCCCATCACGCCGCGGTAATAGGGGTCGGTCATGGCGTTGAGGTAGTTCTGCGCCGTCGTCGCCTCGATCATCAGCTGCGTCGGGCTGTAAAGGTTGAGCGAGATGCGCGCGAGCAGCACCATCGGCCCGACCAACAGTGCGGCGACGACCAGGACGGCCGGCAGGATCAGCGGGATCATGGCCGGCTCCGGCTCAGGCCTTGAACTCCTTATTCCAGAAATCGGTGAAGGCGGCCTGCTGCTGCTGCATATAGGCGTAGTCGAGCGGGTGGAGCTTGGCCTGCTGCGCCTCCGTGAGGCTGATCTGCTTGGCGAGATCCTCGGGCAGTTTGGCGTCCTTCACGGTCGGCACGTAGCCCATCCTCGCCGCGAAGGCGACCTGGGCCTTCGGGTCGAGCATGGCGTTCAGGTATTTGAAGGCAGCGTCCTTGGCGCGGGAGTTCTTCGGCACGCCGGCCTCGAACAGAATCGGCAACGCCCCTTCCTCAGGCACCGCCATCTCCACCGGGATGCCAGCCTGCTTCCACATGAAGCCGCGGGCGAGCCACATCGGGGTGAGCCAGACCTCCTCGGACTTGAGCGCCGCGGCGAGCGCCTCGTTCGAGGGATAGACCTTGGGGCCGAGCTTCTTCAGGTCCATGAGCGCCGCCTTGCCCTTGGCGAAGTCGCCCGGCGTGCCCCCGGCGCCGATATTCGCGCCCGCCAGGTTGTAGCTGGAGAGGATGTCGGAGAAGCCGACCCGGCCCTTGTACTTTGGGTCGAAGATGTCCGCGTAGCGCGTCGGCGCGGTCGTCACCTTGCTCGGATTGTAGAGCACGACCAGCGCCGAGTAGATGTGCGGCACAGAGTGCGGCTTACGGAACACGTCGAGAACCTGTGGCAGCCGTGGCACCTCGGCGCTCGGCACTGTCTCCAGCACGCCGAGCTGGCTCAGCATGTAGCTGTCGATGTCGTTGATGCAGGCGACGTCCATGCTGCCGCGGCGGCTGGTCTTCTCGGCGATGAGCTTGGTGCGGCGCGGGTCGTTGTTGGCGATGTCCTGCGAGACCTCGATCCCGAGCGGCTTCACCAGCGGGATGTCGATGTTCTGCTGCAGGAGCGCACCGTAGTCGCCGCCCCAGGTGCCGACCACGATGGAGGCGGAATCCGCCAGCGCCGGGAGGGAGCGGGTGCCGGCGAGGGTGAGAGCGCCGCCGCCGGCGAGGAGAGTGCGACGGGAGATCATCGGGCGGGGACTCCTGCGGTGTCGAGCGGGATGACGCGGGCCGCGTCGGCGGACCAGGTGATGCGGACGGGATCGCCGGCCGCGAGGCGGCGGCGCGGATCCCCCGCGAGCGGCGTCGACGTCACGGCGACGATGGCCTCGCCGGCGAGGTCGAGGTGGTATTCGGTGCGCGCGCCGAGATAGGTCAGGGCCTTGAGCGTGCCGGGCGAGCCGGCGTCGGCGGGATCGGGCGAGACGATGATCCGCTCGGGCCGGATCGCCAGCATGCCGGCGCGCGACGTGCCATCCGGCGCGCAGGGGACCGCCGCGCCGCTGTTCAGCCGGAACAGGTCGGCGCCCTCCCGCTCGCCCGCGAGCAGGTTGCAGCGCCCGACGAACCCGGCCACGAAGGTGTTGGCCGGGCGCTCGTAGAGATCCTCGGCGCTGCCGACCTGCAGGACGCGGCCGTGCTCCATCACCACGAGCCGGTCGGCCATGGCGAGGGCCTCGTCCTGGTCGTGGGTGACCATCAGGGTGGTGAGGCCGAGCCGCCGCTGCAACTCGCGGATCTCCAGCCCGACCTCGGCGCGCAGCTTCGCGTCGAGATTCGACAGCGGCTCGTCGAGAAGGAACACCGCGGGGCTCACCACCAGCGCGCGCGCCAGGGCGACACGCTGTTGCTGCCCGCCCGAGAGCTGCCGCGGCAGCCGGTCGGCCAGCGCGTCGAGCCGCACGAGGCGCAGGGCCTCGGCGATGCGCCGGTCGCGCTCGGCGCGCCCGACCTTCCGCATCTCCAGCCCGAAACCGACATTGTCGGCGACGCTCATGTGCGGGAACAGGGCGTAGGACTGGAACACCATGCCGGTGTCCCGCGCATAGGGCGGCAGCCGCGTGACGTCGCGCCCGCCGATGAACACCTTGCCGGCGCTCGGCTCGATGAAGCCCGCCACCATCCGCAGGGTCGTGGTCTTGCCGCAGCCCGAGGGCCCGAGCAGGGCGACGAGTTCGCCCTGCCGGATGTCCAGGTCGACGCGGGCGACCGCCGTCGCCTCGCCATAGCGTTTCGCAACGCCATCGAGGAGGAGCGTGCCCATCAGACGATCCGCGACAGCTTCACGAACCGGTCGGTGACCAGCATGAGGATCGACACCATCACGATCTGCGCAGTGGCGACGGCGGCGAGCGTCGGGTCCATTCGGAAATCCAGGTAGCTCAGCATGGCGACGGGCAGGGTCGTGCGGCCCGGCCCGACCAGAAGCAGGTTGAGTTCGAGGTTCTCGAAGCTCGACACGAAGGAGAACAGGGCGGCCGCCACGATTCCGGGCCGCAGCATCGGCAGGGTCACGCGCCGGAACACCGTGAAGGGCCGGGCGCCGAGATTGGCCGCCGCCTCCTCGGCCGAGCGGTCGAGACCCGACAGGCTCGCGGTGACGAGGCGCACCGTCCAGGGAATGGTGATCAGCACGTTCGCCGCCACGAGGCCGCCGAGCGTCGCCTTGATGTCCATGTCGAGCCAGTCCTCGGCCCGCAGATAGAACATGTAGAGGGCCGAGCCCGCGACGATTGCCGGCACGGCCAGCGGGGCGAGCAGGAAGGTGCTGATCAGCCCCCGCCCGGGGATGCGGCCGCGCACCAGCGCCAGCGCGGCGGCCGTGCCGATCGGCACCCCGATTGCCGTCGCGGCCAGCGCGATCTCCAGCGAGGTCAGGAAGCCGCGGGCGAAGTCGCGTTGCGACCACGCGTTGACGTACCAGCGCAGGGTCAGGGCGTCCGGCGGGAAGGTCACGATCTCCTGCTCGAAGAAGGAGATCGCGATCACCGCCACGATCGGCGCGAAGACGATCGCGTAGGCGAGGATGACGGCCGCGACGAAGGCGAGCCGGCCGATCGCGACCGAGAGGCCGGGCTTGGCGGCGGTGGCCGCATTCGAGGCGGGGGAGAGGGATGCGACGCTCATCGGAATGCCCTCCCGTGCGCAAGACGGATGCCACATGGCGCGCCCGACATCGAGTCCGACCTGAGAGGCATGCGCACCCGGCTCACGCGACGGGCTCTCCGGCGACGGCCCGGAAGCGCGGGCCCGCGAAGGCCGCGTCGCCCGCCGGCCCGGCGATGAGCTGCGGCAGCACCGCCTTCCAGGCCTCGATCAGGTCGCGATAATAGTCGGGATCGGGCCGCAGCACGGTCTGCACGCCCATGCCGCGCACGAGGTTCACCGTCAGGTTGAGGATGATCCGCGCTTCGCGCGGCGGCCGGGTGTCGGCGTCGCAGAATTCGGCCCAGATCCCGTCGAGGGCGGCGTGGAAACGCTGGACCACCGGGATCAGGCTCGCGCGCAGATCGGGGTCGTTGCGCGCCTCCGTGATCATCTCCAGCGACAGGTAGAAGAAGCGGCCGGAGAAGAGCTGCCACAGGAACTCGACGAAGTCCGAGAGCGGCAGCGCCCCGGCGCGGACATCGGTCGAGACCGCCTTGATCTCGGCCGTCCCCTCCGCGAGCAGCGCCTCCAGGGCGGCCTGGATGATGTCGGCGCGCGTCGGGAAGTGGTGGAGGAGTGCCCCGCGCGAGACGCGGGCGCGCTCGGCAATCTGGTGAGTCGTCGCCGCGTGGTAGCCGACCTCGTGGATCTCATCGAGCGCCGCCCGGATGAGCCGCTCCCGCGTGGCGAGGCTGCGCGCCTGCTGCTGCCGTCCCGTCCGCGTCACCGATCCCTCATCCGTGACCGCCCGCGCGCCGACAGGCGCCTGCTAAAAAAACAAGCTTGCCTGTTTTTTTCGCCCTGTCCAGTCTCTCCCCGGCGGCACGCCCGACCCGGGAGGATCCGATGGACGATTACGCGAACCGCAGCTACGGCGAGATCCCGGTCGGCTTCGGCGCCAAGCCCGGGATCGTGGTGGTGGATTTCCAGGTCGGGTTCACCGACCCGCGCTACCCGCTCGGCGGCGCCCCGCTCGTTGCCCGGGCGGTCGAGAGCACCGCGACGCTGCTGACGGCCGCCCGCCGGGCCGGCGTGCCCGTCGCGGTCTGCAACACCGCCTACATGAACCAGCGCGAGATGCCGTACTGGAAGATCACCGCCGTGCGCGAGACCTTCCTGCACGACCATCCCAGCGTGGTCCTGGACCCGCGCATCTACCAGGCGGATTACGACCTCGCGGTCACCAAGAAGGGACCGTCGATCTTCTTCGGCACCGGCGTCTCCGACTACTTCACGAAGGAGCGCGTCGACACGGTGATCGTGACCGGCTGCAACACCAGCGGCTGCATCCGGGCCACGGCGATCGACAGTTTCAGCTACCGCTACCGGACGATCGTGCCCGAGGATTGCGTCGGCGACATCGAGGAGGGGCCGCACCGCGACAACCTGCGCGACCTCGGCCGCCGCTACGTCGACGTGTCCGACCTCGCGACCGTGCTCGGGCAACTCGAGGAATGGCGGAGCCGGAACGCGGCGTAGACGGCTCCTCCCAAAGCTATGAACTCTTCCCTCTCCACCCTTTTCCGGGCGCATGCAGCGCCAGCGGAATGCGACCCGGAAACCAGCGCAAGAAGGCGCGAAGCGTCCGCTTCTCGCGACGGTGCGCGCACGCGGAGCCGCTTCGCGGCAGAGTCCCGTGCTGGTTCCCGGATCTCCTTCCGCTGACGCTGCAGTCGTCCGGGAAAGGGGGAAGACTTGGCAGGGGAACGCCCCCGGCCCCATTCGACAGAGAGCCCCCATGACCGCCGACCTCGTCCTGTTCCGCAACGCCCGCATCCTCGACGGCCGCGAGGATACCGCCCTCGACGGACACCACGTCCTCGTCGAGGGGGGGACCATCCGGGAGGTTTCGGAGCGTCCGATCACCGCCGCGTCGGCCCGGGCAATCGACCTCGGCGGTCGCACGCTGATGCCCGGCCTGATCGACTGCCACGTGCACGTGATCGCCACGATCCCCGATCTCGGCGCCAATGCCGATCTGCCGGATTCCCTGGTGGCGCTCCGCGCCGCGCGGATCATGCACGGCATGCTGATGCGCGGCTTCACGACGGTGCGCGACCTCGGCGGCGCCGATCACGGGCTGGTGCTCGCGGTCCAGGAGGGCCTGATCCCGGGGCCGCGCCTCGTCATTTGCGGCAAGGCCCTGTCCCAGACCGGCGGCCATACCGATTACCGCGGCCGCTACCACGCCCGCGACGTCGGCCACTACGCCACCAAGCTCGGCGCGATGGGTCGGGTCTGCGACGGGATCGACGCCGTGCGCCGCGTCGCCCGGGAGGAGATCAAGGGGGGAGCCGACTTCATCAAGATCATGGCGAATGGCGGCGTCTCCTCGCCCACCGACCCGATCGCCTCCCTCGGCTATTCGGTGGACGAGATCCGCGCCATCGTCGAGGAGGCACGCAACGCCCAGACCTACGTGGCCGGCCACCTCTACACGGACGAGGCGATCCGCCGGGCGGTGGAATGCGGCGTGCTCTCGGTGGAGCACGGCAACCTCGTGACGCCGGCCACCGCGCGGCTGATCCGCGAGAAGGGCGCCTTCGTGGTGCCCACCAACGTGACCTTCGACGCGCTCGCCAAGGAGGGCGCGGCGCTCGGCCTGCCGCCGGCCTCCGTCGCCAAGATCGAGGATGTGCGCGAGGCCGGCCTCGCGGCCCTCGACACCCTGCGCGAGGCCGGGGTGATGATGGCCTACGGCACTGATCTCCTGGGCGAGATGCACCGGCACCAATCCGAGGAATTCGTGATCCGCGGCCGTCGCATGCCGGCGATCGAGGTGATCCGCTCGGCCACCGTCAACGCCGCCACGGTGGTGCGCCAGGAGGGCAAGGTCGGGATCGTGGCGCCGGAGGCCCATGCGGACCTGATCGTCGTCGACGGCGACCCCCTGGCGGATCTCGCGCTCCTCACCGGTCAGGGCCGCCACATGCCGGCGATCATGATGGCGGGGCGCTTCGTGAAGAACGAACTCCCGGCCTGAGGAGGGGTGGCGATGCGGTTGTCCGACTTCTCGACGCTCACCTTCGACTGCTACGGCACGCTGATCGACTGGGAGAGCGGGATGATCGCGGCGCTCCGGCCGCTGACCGGCCGGCTGCCCGCGCCGCTCCCGCGCAATGCCGTGCTGCAGGCCCATGCCCGGTACGAATCCGAGCAGCAGCGCCAGACGCCCGCGAAGCTCTACCGCGATGTCCTGGCGGTGGTGTACCGGCGCCTCGCCGAGGACTGGGACCTGCCCGTCACCTGGGACGAGTGCCTGCGCTACGGCGCCTCGGTCGGCGATTGGCCGGCCTTTCCGGACACGGCCGAGGCGCTCGCCTATCTCAAGCGGCACTTCCGTCTCGTGATCCTGTCGAATGTCGACAACGCGTCCTTCGCGCAGTCCAACCGCCGGCTCGGCGTGTCCTTCGACGCGGTGTTCACGGCCGAGGATACCGGCGCCTACAAGCCGAGCCTCATCGGCTTCCGGTCCATGCTGGAGACGCTGGCGGCGCGCGGGATCGCGCAGGATCGGATCCTGCACACGGCGGAGAGCCTGTTCCACGACCACGGCCCGGCCAACGCCCTCGGCCTCGCCTCGTGCTGGATTCACCGCCGCCACGCCGAGGAGGGGTTCGGGGCGACGATGGATCCCGGGACGATGCCCCGTTTCGATGTCCGCTTCACCAGCATGGCGGCGCTGGCGGAGGCGCACCGGCGGGAGATCGCGTGAGGGCCGGCGCGAGGGTCCCGCGCCGGCCCCTCGCGGCGGCGCCCGGCGCCCTTCCGCGGCCGGCCGCGGAATGCGACAAGGCCGCTCGTCCCGGCCCTGCCGCCCGAGCGAGATCCCGATGCCCGACATCCACCACGCCGCCGCGACCGGCTTCTCGGCGAAGGCGCAGACCTACGCGGCCGGACGGCCGGGCTACCCGCCCGAGATCGTGGCCTGGCTGCGCGAGGAACTCGGCCTCGGTCCCGGCCGGACCGCCCTCGACCTCGGCTCCGGCACCGGGAAATTCCTGCCGCGTCTCGCCGAGACCGGCGCCGACCTCGTCGCCGTCGAGCCGGTCGCGGCCATGCGGGCGGAGCTGGTCGCCCGCCACCCCGCCGTGACGGCGCTCGCCGGCACCGCCGAGACGATCCCGCTGCCCGACGCGAGCGTCGACGCGGTGGTCTGCGCGCAGGCCTTCCACTGGTTCGCAACCCCGGCCGCCCTGCGGGAGATCGCCCGGGTGCTCCGCCCCGGCGGCGCGCTCGGCCTCGTCTGGAACATCCGCGACGAGCGCACGCCCTGGGTTGCCGCCCTGACCCGGATCATGAACCGCCACGAGGGGGACGTGCCGCGCTTCCACACGGGCGCGTGGCGCTCCGTCTTCCCGGCCCCCGGCTTCGGCCCCCTGCGCGAGACCCGCTTCGCCCACCGCCATGTCGGCGCGCCCGACAGTGTGATCGTGGACCGCACCCTCTCGGTCAGCTTCGTCGCCGCGATGCCCGAGGAGGCCCGCGCGCAGGTGGAGGCGGAGGTGCGGGCGCTGATCGCCGCGACGCCGGACCTCGCCGGGCACGAGACGGTCGCGTTCCCGTACGAGACCGCCGCGTTCGCCTGCCGCCGGGATCAGCCGGCCGGCAGGTAGTTCACCAGGGACATCTTGGCGAGCGTCGCCGTCACCTGGTAGCTCGCCTGGAGCTGCGTCTGCAGCGTCATCAGCTTGGCGGCCACGTCCTGCGTGTTGGCGTTCTCCGTGCCGTCGAGGGAATTCTGCAGGACGAGGCGGGTCGAGGCGTTCTGAGTCTTCTGGTCGGCGAGGCGCCCGGAGGCCAGGCTCAGCTCCGTGTTGACGCCCTTCAGGGTCGGGCCGGTGGAGGGGTCGAGGACGCCCTCCAGGCTGCTGGAATAGGCCGCGAAGCGCGCGTCGTCGCTCGAATCCTCCTTGAAGCTGACGCTCGCCGCCACCGCGATGCCGGTCATCGCTTGGCGGAATGGCGTCTCGTTGGCCTGGAGGCCGACGCCCACCGACTCGCCCGCCCCGATCTGCACCTGCGCGGTCTGGCGCGGGTCCGTGGAGGTGTCGTCCCCCTTGTACCAGATCACCGTCCGGCCGCTCGGGTCCGCCGCGAAGCCGGTGGCGTTGCCCGAGGCGTCGAGGGTCACGCGGCGCGGCGCCAGGCCCGGCGAGGCGGAACCCGCGAAGAAGTCCGAGGCCGCCCGCACCGCCGAACTCGCCGAGAGATTCGCCGAGGCGGCGCGGTCGAGGGCGGTCGAGAGGGCCGCCTGGAGATTGGCGGCGGTGTCGGCCGGGGTGGCGCCGATGGCGAAGCTCCCGGCGGCCGGGTTGGTGGTGCCGGCCGCTGCCGCCGTCAGGGTCACGACCTTGCTGGTGCCGTCCCGCAGGCCGAGCGTGACGCTGATCGTGTCGCCCGCCGCGGGTTGCGCGGCGACGGACACCGAGACCGAGGCGGCGGTGCCGCCCGTCAGGGTCGCGACGGCGCCGGGCGGGGCGGCGCTCTGCGCGCCGACCGCGGCGCGACCGCCGAGCGCCGCCGTGAGATTGGCGGCGCTCGCCGCGGCATCGGCCCCGATCGCGAAGGTGTTCTGGCTGCCGGCCGCCGGCGCGGTGCGCGCCGTCAGGTCGAAGAAGCCCTGGCTGCCGTCCGGGTTGCGGACCGTCACCCGCACGATGTCGCCGTCCTTCGGCTGGGTGGCGAAGGACAGGGCGGCGGAGGAGGGGGTGCCCGCGACGCTCGTGACCGCGAGCGCGGCGGTGTTCGAACTCGTGGCGCCGGCAAGGGTGAAGCCGAAATTCGCCCGTACCGAGGGGTCGGCGCTCTCCGCCAGCGACACGTCCGTGCCGCTTCCCGCGAGCGTGAGCCGCCCGGTCTTCGGCGTGCCGGTCCCGAGATCGGCCGCCTGGCGCTCCGCGATGACCGCGTCGACGCCGTCGAGCCTCGCGCCCGGATCGCCGTTGAGGATCTGGTCGGCGGTGGCGACCGGGGCGCGGTTGGTGACGCGGCCGCCGAACAGGTAGGTGTCGCCGGAGGCTTGGTTGAGGGCGTCGACGAGTCCGCCGAGCCGCCCGACCGCCATCGACCGCAGGTTGGTGCGCGCGACGCCGCCGGTTTGCGAGGAGGGATTGGCGAGCTGGTTCCAGGTGTCGGAGGCGAGGCTCGCCGCCTGCGAGACGCTGGCGCTCGCGAGCTTGATGCGGGTCGTTCCCAGCCCGATGGCGGAATCGTAGCCGTCGAGGGCCGAGAGCGTCGCGTGGGCGGAGAGGCTGGTGGTCCGGCCGTTGCCGAGACCCCCGTAGGTCTGCGCGACCTTGCCGGTGGAGAGCTCCGCCGAGAGGTCCGTGAGCTGCGACTTCATGCCGACGAGGCGGGCGGCGTTGAGGTCGCTCGCGTAGGTGCCGGCGGCGTAGGGGGTGATCGCCATGGCGTCAGATCCGCATCAGGGTGTCGAGCATGTCCTTGGCCGCGCTCAGCACCCGGGCGTTGGCGCTGTAGGCGGATTGGAGTTGGATCAGCTTGGACAATTCCTCGTCGATGTTGACGCCCGACGACGTGCTGAAGCGGCTCTGGGCGGTGGAGAGCGCGATCTGCTGCCCCTGGTCGAGCTGCTGCGCCTCGGTGGTGGCGGAGCCCTGCGCGGCGATGATCGCCTGCGCGAAGGACTGGACGCTGGCGCTGTAGGGCGCGTGGACGCCGCCGATGCCGCTCGACGCCGAGAAGGTGCGGTTCGTCGACGAGAGCGCGTCGCGCAGGAAGGCCGGGCGCGCCGTGTCGCCGGAGGCGGTGTCGCTGGCGTAGGCCACGAGCTGCGTCGTGTCGGCCTTCAGCGACGGGTTGACGGCGAGCCGCTGGGCGAGGCCCGTGAGGTGCGAGCCGCCCTCGAACGACCCCGTGAAGACGCCGTTGCCGTCGCCCGAATCGACGAAGAGCGGGAGCTGGGGCGACCCGCTCCTCGTGTCAGTGGCGCTCGTCGGGACGGTGATGGAGGCGGAGGCGCCGGTGAGCGTGAGCCCGCTCGTCAGGATCTGGACGGCGCCCGCGCCACCTGAGGGCGCCGCGCTCACCGTGAAGCCGCTGCCGAGCGCCGCGCCGATCGCGGCGGCGTAGGTCGCGGGACCGCCCGAGATGTCGAAGGGCACGACCAGCGCGCTGGGATCGTCCGTCTGGGCGGGGTCGATCGTCGCCGGCGCGTTCCCGGTGGTCGGCACCAGGATGACGTTCCGGTTCGCCCCCGAGGCGGTGCGCACGCCGATGGTCACGGCGTTGCCGGCCTGCAGGCCGGTGAGCTCGATGTCGAACCCGCTCCCGCCCGTGCCGGTCGCCGCCGTGCCGGTGACGGCGCGGTCGCTCATCGACCGGGACAGGCCGGAGGCGAGGTCGTCGAGTTGGCGCTGGGCCTGGACCAGCGTGTCGTCGCGCAGGGTCAGCCCCGCCGCGATCGTGCCGGAGCGGATCGCCTTGTCGGCCACGAGGTCGATCCGCGTGCCGGAGGGCGTGGTCGCGGTGATGGTGCCGACGCCCCGCGTGCTCGGATCCGCCGTGTAGACCGATTGCGGGCCGATCTGGCTGCGCCCGTCGAAGGAGAGCCGGGAGGCCGCGCCGTGATCGACGAGCGTGACCCCCGATCCGGTCATCACGGAGACCGAGCCGTCCGCGACCGTGGTCGTCTGCACGTCCATGGTTTGGGCGAGCTGCGTGATCGCTTGATCGCGCTGGTCCTGGAGGTCGGCGGTGCGGGGATCCCCCGTCCCGGTCCCGTTGCCCGCGCTCACGATCTTGACGTTGAGGTCGGCGATCTGCGCCAGGAGCTGGCTCGCCGTCGCGACGTCGGTGCCGATGCGCGACTCGATGCCCGTGCGGAGCTGCTGCACCCCCGTCGCCGCCTGGCCGATCGCGCTCGCGAGCTGCCCGGCATCGCTCACCACGGCGGCGCGGCTGGCCGAGGAGGTCGGGTCGCTGGCGAGCGCCTGAAGCGACTGCGCGAAGGTGTTCATCACGCCGTCGAGGGCGGACGCGCTTCCGGGCGTTCCGTAGAGGGCGTCGACCTGGGCCTGGGTCGTGGAGACGAGCCCCGTATAGGCCGCGCCCGAGGTCTCGAGGCGCAGCTGATTGAGGGCGGTGGCGTCGAGCGCGCGCGAGACCGTGCCGGCCGCGACCCCGGCGTTCCCGGTCGTCGAGACGGGGGTGAGGGTGCGCTTGACGTAGCCGGGCGTGCCCTGGTTGGCGACGTTCTGGGACACGATCCCGATCGCCGCCTGCGTCACCTGCAGGCCGGCGGTCGCCGTGTAGAGCGCGTTCAACGCCATGGCCGCACCTCGCCGTCGGACCGCGCCCCGCTCACCGGATGATGTTGATGAGGTCGGACATCATCTGCTGGGCGGTCGACATCACTCTGGTGTTGGCCGAGTAGGCCTGCTGGGTGACGATGAGCTTCGAGAACTCGCCCGCCGTGTCGGTGTTGGACTGCTCGACGTTGCCGCCCACGATGGTCGCGCCCTTGAGGCCGGCGAGGGCGGCGCCGGAATCCGCCGTCTCGGCGTAGTTGCCGTCCGAGAGCGGCTTCAGGGCGTCGGGAGCCGTGAAGCGCGCCACCCCCACCTGCGCCAGGGCGACCGTGTTGCCGTTGGTGTAGGTGCCGGTGACCTTGCCGCCGCTCGACACGGACAGCCCGGAGAGGCTCCCGGACGCGTAGCCGTTCTGCTGCAGGGTGTTCGTCGTCACCTGGCCGTTGGCGGCCCCGTACTGCGTCAGGCCGCCCGACCCGGCATTCAGAGTGATCGAGCCGAGCGCCGTGCCGTCGACGGTCATGTTCGGGATCGTGACCGTGCCGTCCGTCGGGGAGGTGAGCTGCCCGTTCCCGTTGAAGGCGAAGGCCGTGCCCGCGTTGGTCCAGGTCGTCGACGTCGAGGTCGAGCCGTTCTGCTTGGCGTAGAACAGGTTCCAGGTGTCGCTGGTGCCGGCGGTGCTGTCCGCCGAGGCGACCTTGGCCCAGCGCAGCTGCACGTTCACCGCCCCACCGGTCGGCGCGTAGGCGGTGAGCGAGCCGCCCGAGAGGCTGGAGGACAGGAAGCTGTCGGTGTCGCTCGCCGCCACCGTCGCGGGGCTGGCGGTGCTGCCCGAGAGCACGCGCACGTCGCCCCCCGGGAGCGCGCCGAGCAGCGAGGCGCCGGTGGTGGTCGGCGTGCTCGGCAGGTTCGCCGCGTAGGAGATGCTGGTCGTGGCCTTGGCCGGGACCGCCTGGCTGGCGATGGTGATGACGCCGCTGCCGGTCCCCTGCCCGGTGACCGGGTCGAGGCTCTGCCCGACCAAGTAGGAGCCCGCGCCGTTCATGAGGTGGCCGTTCTTGTCGAGCTTGAAGTCGCCGCGGCGGGTGTAGAGCGCCTGTCCGGAGAAGCTCGGCGCGCCGCCGACCGTCGAGTCCGGCTTCTGCACCACGAAGAAGCCGTCGCCGCTCAGCGCCATGTTCGTCGTCACGCCCGTCGCGGTCAGGTTGCCCTGGAGCGTGTTGGTGAGTTCCGAGAAGGCCGCGACGGAGCCCGCCGTCTGATGGTTGGCGGGCTCCTCGGCCAGGAGGTCGACGAAGCTGGTATCGATGCGCCGGTAACCGGTGGTCTGCGCATTCGCGATGTTGCCCGAGATGTTGTCGAGCGAGAAGGACTGGGCCTTGAGGCCCGAGACCGCGGTCTGCAGCGCGCTGAAAATGTCCATCGTGGCACCGTCCCGCCAGCATTCTGGGCCCCCGCCCCGCAAGCCCGGTGCCACGGCCAAGTCGTTGGTTTCATTGAGGGGCGCGCGATCGGAGGCGGCAGATCCTGCCGCCCGCCCGCGCCCGGTCGGCAAAGGTTGCCGCGCCCGGGTTCCGCAGCGGGAGGGCGGCGACGCAACATTTACCGCCTGTTGAGCCAGCGGGGGCTAGGGATATACGGTTCTTCGGCCGGACAGGGCGCATGCGCAGCAAGCGGAACAATCTGATCCACCTGATCTACTTCTCGCGCGCGCTGCTCTCCGCCGAACCGGCGGCGCGCGCGCGGGAGCTCGGGGAGATCGCCCGGCACGCGCAGAAGCGCAACGAGTTCTCGGTGATCACGAGCTTCCTGCTCTACGAGCAGGGCTACTTCCTGCAGGTGCTGGAGGGGGAGCGCAACTCGGTCCAGGACACGTTCACGCGCATCGGCAACGACCGGCGTCACCGGGACGTCCAGATCATCGAGTGGCGTGAGGTCGCCAAGCGCGAGTTCTTCACCTCGTTCAACGTCGTGCAGCGCAACGCCAACAACGAGGCCCTGTTCCAGAAGGCCAATATCCTGCCGATGCTTCAGCGCGGCACGCCGAAGGCGCCCATCGTCCACTCGCTCGCCCGCGCCCTCCAGGCCGAATCGCTGACCAAGCAGGGGATCGATCACCTGTTCGTCTGAGGCGCGCGGGTCGATTGCGCCGCATCCGCGTGACGCTTCCTCAACCAATTTGGTGTGGGGTCGGGAGACAGGATGCGTCATCGCGGATGGCGCGTCGGGACACGACGGGTTGGCTGGTCCTTCATGAGCGATGCTCCTCCGATTCTCATCGTCGACGACCAGGTGAAGCTGCTCCGCCTGGTCACCGAACTGATGAATCGCCTGGGCTTTCCCGAGGTCGATGGCGCCTCGAGCGGGCCCGAGGCGCTCGAGATGCTCCGCGCGCGCAAGTACGGCCTGGTCATCTCGGACCTGGAGATGGAGCCGATGGACGGCATCCAGCTCCTGCGCGAGATCCGCTCCGACGACGCGCTGGTCAACACGCCCTTCATCCTCACCGAGACGGCGTTCGGCTTCGAGGACATCAACGTGGCGCACGTGGCCGGGGCGGACGCGTTCATCCTCAAGCCCTTCGACCTCGCCCTGCTGAAGGCGAAGCTCAAGCAGGTGCTCAACCGCCGTCCGCGCAAGCGCGAGCGCATCGCCGCCTCGGCGGAGACCACGCTCTCCGCCGATTTCCCGCTGCTGGGCAAGCTCTGACGCGCGGATCCGCCGCGTCCCGCGGATCCCCGCGACCGGGCGGCGCCGTCAGGCCGCGCGCTTCTGGTAGTCCTTCACGTCGGTGAAGCGGATCTCGGTCCAGCGCTCCTGCTCGTAGCGCAGGGAGAAGGCGGTGGTGGCCATGAAGACCGGCGCCCCGTCGAGGTCGGCGGCCATGGACGAGCCGTGCGCGGTCATGAACTTGTCGAGTTCGGTCTCGCTGTCCGCGTCGATCCAGCGGCAGATCGTGAAGCGGGTGGGCTCGTAGTCGATCGGCAGGCCGTACTCGGCCTGGAGGCGCTCCTTGAGCACGTCGAGCTGCAGGGCGCCGACCACGCCGACGATCGCTCCCGAGCCGTCCTGCGGCAGGAAGAGCTGCACGACGCCCTCTTCGCCCATCTGCTGGAGCGCCTCGCGGAGCTTCTTGGCCTTCATGGCATCGGTGAGCTTGATGCGCCGCAGGATCTCCGGCGCGAAGCTCGGCACGCCGCGGAACACGAGATCCTCGCCCTCGGTCAGCGTGTCGCCGATGCGCAGCGTGCCGTGGTTGGGGATGCCGACCACGTCGCCCGCGAAGGCCTCGTCCGCGATGGCGCGGTCCTGCGCGAAGAAGAATTGCGGCGACGAGAGCGAGATCGGCTTACCGGTCCGCACCAGCCGCGCCTTCATGCCCCGCGACAGCTTGCCCGAGCAGACCCGCAGGAAGGCGATGCGGTCGCGGTGGTTGGGATCCATGTTCGCCTGGATCTTGAACACGAAGCCCGTCATTTTCGGCTCGGTCGGGACCACCTCGCGGCGGTCGGCGGACTGGCCGCGGGGAGGGGGGGCGACGCTCGCGAGCCCGTCGATGAGGTCGCGCACGCCGAAGTTCCGCAGGGCGGAGCCGAAGAAGACCGGCGTGAGGTGGCCCTCGCGGAAGGCCGCGAGATCGAACGGCTTGCAGCCGCCCTCGGCGAGTTCGGCCTCCTCGCGCCACGCCTCCGCCTCGCCCGGCTCGGGCAGCAGCGCGTCGAAGAGCGGGTCGTCGAGGCCCGAGACCGCGACCGTGCCGGCCTCGTCCGCGGCGTCGAGGCGGCGCACGCGCTTCTGCGCGAGGTCGTAGGTGCCCGCGAAGCTGCGCCCGCGCCCGATCGGCCAGGTCACCGGCGCGACGTCGAGGGCCAGGGTCTTCTCGATCTCGTCGAGGAGGTCGAAGGGGTCCCGCGACTCCCGGTCGAGCTTGTTCACGAAGGTGACGATCGGGATGTCGCGCAGCCGGCAGACCTCGAACAGCTTGCGGGTGCGCGCCTCGATGCCCTTGGCGGCGTCGATCACCATGACGGCGGAATCGACCGCCGTGAGCGTGCGGTACGTGTCCTCCGAGAAGTCCTCGTGGCCCGGCGTGTCCAGGAGGTTGAAGACGCAGTCCCCGTACTCGAAGGTCATGACCGAGGTCACGACCGAGATCCCGCGCTCCTTCTCGATGCCCATCCAGTCCGAGCGCGTGGCGATGCGGTTGCGCTTGGCCTTGACCTCGCCGGCGAGCTGGATCGCGCCCCCGAACAGCAGCAGCTTCTCGGTGAGCGTGGTCTTGCCCGCGTCCGGGTGGGAGATGATCGCGAAGGTGCGCCGCCGCGCGACGGGGTCGGCGGGCCGCGTCGGCGCGGTCGTGGGATCGGTCTGCATCAGCATGGGTGGGAAACCTGGGGCCGCGCGGCGGGCGCGGGCGGAGACGATGGCGCGGAGATGGGGTGTCGGGGGCGCCGCGTCAGCGCCCCCGGGCCTTCTAGCGCAGGGACGCCGCCCCCGCCATCGCCCCGTCAGCCGCGGCCGATGAACGGCATGCTGGTGGCCATGACGGTGAGGAACTGCACGTTGGCGTCGAGGGGCAGGCTCGCCATGTAGACGACGGCGTCGGCGACGTGGCGCACATCCATCACCGGCTCGGCCTTGGTGGAACCGTCGGCCTGGAGCACGCCGCTCTGCATCCGCGCGGTCATGTCCGTGGCGGCGTTGCCGATGTCGATCTGGCCGCAGGCGATGTCGAAGGCGCGCCCGTCGAGGGAGGTGGAGCGGGTGAGCCCCGTGACCGCGTGCTTCGTCGCCGTGTAGGGGGCCGAGTTCGGCCGCGGCGCGTGGGCTGAGATCGAGCCGTTGTTGATGATCCGCCCGCCCCGCGGGGTCTGGTGCTTCATGAGCCGGACCGCCTCGCGGGTGCACAGGAAGGCCCCGGTGAGGTTGGTGTCGACGACGGCGCGCCAGGTCGCCACCGGCAACTCGTCGATCGGCACCGGCGGCGCGCCGATGCCGGCGTTGTTGAAGAGCAGGTCGAGCCGGCCGAAGGTCTCGGCCACGGCCGCGAACAGGGCCGCGACGGAATGCTCGTCGCCGACATCGGTCGCCTGCGCGAGGGCCCGGCGGCCCTTGGCCTCGATCTCGGCCTTCACGGCCTGGAGCGGCTCGGGCCTGCGGCCGGAGAGGGCGACGTCGTAGCCCGCCCCCGCGAGCCCGAGGGCCACCGCCCGCCCCACGCCCGACCCGGCACCCGTCACCAGCGCGATCTTCTCCGCGGCCATGCTGTCCTCCCTGATTGTTCGCGGATCAGGGCTTAGCACCGGGCCGGCGGCCACTCCACCGGGAGGTTGCCAGGGTGACGCGCCGCCGCTATGGAAACCGCATTCGGGCGATGGGGCGTCGCCAAGCGGTAAGGCAGCGGTTTTTGGTACCGCCATTCCCAGGTTCGAATCCTGGCGCCCCAGCCACCTTTTCCTTTGTTTCCTGGACCTTGCATGCGCGGGCATCGCGGACAGGGCGGAACAAACGGTGGTTACGAACGCACAAATCCCGGCACACCGGCCGGGCTGGATCGCTCCGCCCTGTTCCCGTTCAGCCCCCTGTGTCCAGGGGGATGTCTGCGGATCCGAGGTTCCATGCCCGACGCTCCGACCATCGGCGAGCTCTTCAAGCTTCAGCGAGTGACGCGCAAGCAGCTCGACGCGGCCGTTCACGGCGACCTCGATGATCCCTCGCCGGGTCCGCGCACGATCGCCGAGGGCGTCACCCTCGACCCCGCGGCCGTGATGCTCTCCAACCCCTACGCCCGCGAGACGCTGGCCCGGGAGGGCGCGCCACAGGGACAGCGGCGGATGGCCGTTCGGACAGCCATCCTGCTGGCGCGGCCGGACTGACGAGGCGGATTCATTTTGACGGGGGGACGGGCCAGCCGGTACGCATCAATCATTGATTGAGGTCGATTCCGATGCGAAAGCAGCCAATTTTCCCGAGCCGCCTCTATAATGAAATCGCAGACTGGGTACGGGAGTTTTGCCCCGGATCAACAATGCTGCCCGCTCAAATATTGAGAGGCGGTAAGTTCAAGCTATCAATAACGTTCTCAAAATCGAGTGATGATGTTCTTTTTTGGATGCGGTGGAAAGGGGACGAGTTGTCGTGATCCGCCGCAAACCCCGCCGCGCCTAAGACGCCGATTTTCGTGAGTTCCCGATGGCGCAGGACGGCGGCACATCACCGTGTGCGGCAACCCCGAGCACTCACGCGGAACCGCCAAGCCATTCGCCACAGCGTTAAAAGAGTGCTTCTATAATCTGGTGCAATCGCATCATCTAGTATTAGGACTAGCTCTTTTCGTCTAAGCCCATTGAACTTGAGTGATATACCCTCGTGAGCGTTGATCCTAAGATTTTGACAAGATTGCTTTAAGGTGTTCCGCAACTGTATGTCCCTGGGTTCAGCCTCGCCTCTGAGACGTTCAGCGCCGATGCGGACGAGTTTCAACGCGGATTACTTCGTCGATCGGAGGAGTGCCGCCACTTGCTCTTCGGGGACACTCTATGTCGACGCGCAGACCCTGGACAATCGGCCTTTCACTCACGACCCGGATCAGCCTGATCGGCATCACGGTGACTGCCCTGGCCTGCGCCGGCGCCCTCGCCCTCATGCTCATTGATCTCCGCGCCGATATGGCCCGCCGCGCCGGCGAGGCCCTCGACCGCAACATGAGGCTGCTGCGTCTCACCCTCGCCGACGAGGGCGGCGCGGCGACTTTCTCGGTCGTCGACGGCCAGTTGCGCGTCGGCACCCACGTCGTCGACACGGCCGAGCCGGCCGTCGACCGCGTCCGCGAGGTCTTGGGCGGCAACGCCACAATCTTTGTCGGCGACACCCGCCTCGCCACGAACGTCGTCGGTGCGGACGGCAAGCGCGCGACCGGCACCAAGCTCGCCCAGGGGCCGGTCCGCGACGCCGTCCTGGTACGGCGCGAAGCTTACCGCGGCGAGGCCGACGTTCTCGGCACCCCGACCTTCACCGCATACGAACCCATCCTCGATCCCGCCGGCGAGGTCCTGGGCATCCTCTACGTCGGCGTACGCAAGGCCGACTACCTCGCGGCGCTGGATGCGACCGTGTGGCG
>NZ_JBSVZN010000037.1:0-90142 GCF_054052225.1 Methylobacterium sp. JK268
TAGAGCATTTATCGTTCAGGTAGAAATGGCTTCGCTTGGCTGGACGTGGTCCCGCTCCTATGTGGATGTTACCTGGTGGAGATCAATCCTCAGGTGCACGAGGAGGAACCGTGCCTGCCGCCCTGTCCGTCGATCTTCGTCGTCGCGTCGTTGCTGCTCTGGAGCAGGGCTTGTCCTGCTCGCAAGTCGCCGAGCGGTTCGGCGTCAGCCCAGCCAGTGCCAGCCGGTGGCGCACCCAGTTGAGCTGCGACGGTTCGCTAGCAGCTGCCCCCATGGGCGGGGACCGTCGCTCGGCTGATCTCGAAGAGCACGCCTCGGTTCTGCTCGACCAGGTCGCGCGGACGCCCGACCTGACGCTGGCCGAGTTGAAGGGTCGTCTGTCCCGGCGCGGGGTCAAGACCTCGCTCAGCGCGATCGCGCGCCTGCTCACGCGGCACGGCCTGACATATAAAAAAAGACAGCGCATGCCGCCGAGCAGCAACTCCCAGACGTGAAGGAAGTCCGCGAGGCGTGGTTTGAGGACCAGCTCGACCTGGATCCGGAGCGGCTGGTGTTCGTGGACGAGACCGGGGTCAACACCAAGATGGCGCGTTTGCGCGGGCGAGCGCCCTGCGGCGAACGATGCCGGATGGCGACCCCGCACGGGCATTGGGCGAGCACGACGCTGGTGCTGGGCTTGCGCAGCGATGGGCTGGTCGCCCCGCATCTGCGCCGCGGCGCGATGACCGGTGCCGCATTCCTGGCCTACGTGAAGGAGGAGTTGGCGCCGAGCCTGCGCCCGGGCGACACGGTGATCCTCGACAACCTGTCGGCCCACAAGGTGGAGGGGGTGCGCGAGGCAGTCGCGGAGGTGGGAGCGCGGATCCTGTATGTCCCCGCCTACTCGCCAGACTTCAACCCGATCGAACAGGTGTTTGCCAAGATCAAGGCGCTGCTGCGCAAGGCGGCAGCGCGCAGCGAGGAGGCTCTGTATCGGGCCGTCCAGCGCATCCTGCGCTGCTTCAAGCCACGGGAGTGCGGCCGCATCATCGCTGCGTCGGGCTACGATGCCGACTGAGCCGCAAGCCAAGCTATTTCTAACTGAACGGCAAACGCTCTAGCGCAGCCTCATGCTGATCATTCTTTACCCGCGTGCCCAGCGTGCAGTGAGGCTTCCACGTTCCAGGGCGGTAATGCGGCCGACAAGAAGTAGGATCGATGGTGGCGTGAATTGCTTCGTGGATTTTTCGCAAGATCACGCTGGGACGGGGCGAAGCCCATAGAACCATCGGCGGCCCATCAAAGCTGCAAATGGCGTCAAAGGTCAGCGTGAGCGCGCCGAGGTTTCTGCTGGCTTCATCGAGCGCCCTCCGAACCTCATTTTCTCCCACCACATCACCCTCGTAGATGGCGAGGGTAACGTGGGGCGGGTAGCCGAGGAGAGCCATTGAGGGTCGATCCTCGAACTGCTGGACAACATCCCACAGCGCACGAACGACGCCTGCGCTCGGATGGTCGCTCCGAAGTGAAATCGCGAACCCCATGCCCCGACCCCCGCAGCCGCCGCTTCTCACCTATCAGGGGTCAGCTTTCCACCCTCAGCGGCCGACCACACGGTCGAGCCGAACGAGTTTTGACCCCTACGCCCCCTCCCCCTCCACCAGCGACCACTCCTTCACCCGCGCCAGGTGGTCGTAGGCCGAGACGGCCCGGGCGTATTTCGGGTAGGGCCGCGACAGGTAGGCGGCCTCGCCGGTGAGGAACCGCGCCACGAGCCCCTGGAAGCGGCGGGCGTGCTCCTCCACGAGATCCTCCACCGTGCGGGTCTCGCCCCGGGGCGGCTTGAGCGGCACCGGGTCGAGCGCCACCTTCCCGCCGCTCGCGCGCACGTAGAGGAGGTCCGGCACCGTCGCCGCCGCGCCGAGGTCGCGGAAGCCGCCCGCCCGCAGCATCGCGGCCTCCAGGGTCAGCTGCGGCGCGAAGCCGGCGAAGACCTCCTTGGCGCTCGGCGGCTGGCCGGTCTTGAAGTCGACGATGACGTGGGTGCCGTCCCGCCGCGCCTCGATCCGGTCGGCGCGGGCGCGCAGGGTGAAGTCCTCGCCCGGGCCGATCGGGAAGCGCCAGCGGCCCGAGATCTCCGCGTGGACGCGCGCCAGAGCGGGGCGGCGCTCCGCCTCCCAGGCGAGGTAGGCGGCGGCCATCCGTTCGAAGCGTGGCCACCACTCGGCGTAGAGCTCCGGATAGGCGTCCGCGATCGGCGCGAAGGCGTTGGTGGCGAGGTCGTAGAGCGGCACGACCGGATCGGCCGGCAGCGCCTCGGGGAAGCGCTGCGCGAAGCCGCCGAGCACGTCGTGCACGATCGTGCCCCGGTCGCTGGCGCTCGGCTGCACCGCCACCGGCTCCAGCCGGTCGAGCCCCAGCACGTGGCGGGCGAAGATCGCGTAGGGGTCGCGCACCAGGGTCTCGACCTCGGTGACGCTGAGCGCCCGCGGGAACAGGGCCGGGTCCGGCCGCGGCGCGGGCCGGGCGAGGCGCGGCGGCACCGGCTCGGTGCCCCGGTCGAGGGCGGCGGCGAGGCCCCGGAACCGGGCGCCCGCCGCGACGCAGCCGGCCCAAGGTCCCTCGCCCATGAAGGCGCGCAGGCGCTGCAGGAAGCGCGACGGCACGGTGGGCGAGCCCTCGCGCTTGTGGGCGCGGGTGATCACCGCATCCGGGCAGCCCAGCGCCTGCACGAAGTCGTGGGCGGTCTGGCCGAGCCGCCGCTCCGGGGGCGACAGGCCCACCGCCCCGCGCATCGGGCGGTTGAGGAAGGCGTCGGTCTCGGCCTTGGGCGGCCAGACGCCCTCGTCGAGGCCGGCCACCACCACGCGGTCCACGGAGAGGAGCCGCGCCTCCAGGAGCCCGAGGATGCGCAGGCGCGGATGCACCCGCTCGCGCCGCTCGGCCACCACCCGCTCGCGGGTGAGCGCCGTGAAGAAAGCCGGGTAGTCCGAGAAGCGGCCGCCGAGGTGGCCCGTCTCGGCGAGCGCGAGGTCGTCGAACAGCCCGTCGAGGACGGCGAGCGAGGCGTCGTCCTCGACCGCGTCCGGGCCGGCGAGGAGGAGGTCGCAGGCGTCGCGATGCGCCTGGGCGAGGGCGACGAGGTCGAGGGGGGAATCGTCCTCGTCGATGAGGAAGTGCCGGAAGGCGGCGCCGAGCCGATCCACGAGGTCGGCCGCGGCGTCCCAATTCGCATCCGTCAGCCGGCGCACCGGGCGGGGGGCGTGCGGGCGCTCCTCGCTGCGGGCGAGGCGCAGAGCCTCGGCGATGCCGGCGAATCCCTTCGCCGGGGCGGGGCCGCGCAGCACCCCGATCTCCAGGGCCGTCGCCGCCCGGTCGAGGTCGGGCCGCGCCAGCCCGAGCCGCGCCAGCGGATGGGCGAGGAGCGCCAGCACCCGCTCGGGCTTGGCGTCGAGGGCGGCGATGTCGGCGGCGAGCCGGGCGAGGCGCCCGGCCGGGGCGAGCGCCAGCGGCTGCCCGGCGGTGTCGTCCGCCACGATGTCCCAGCGCCGCAGCTCCGCCGCCACCCGCCGGGCCAGCATCCGGTCGGGGGTGATCAGGGCGGCGGTGCGTCCCGGCGCCTCCAGGGTCTCGCGCAGGGCGGCCGCGATCGCGAGCGCCTCCTCGCGCTCGTCCGCCGCCTCGATCAGGGTCAGGCCGGCGCCCCCCTCCCGGGCGAGGGGGGCCCGCGCCTGCGGGTCGAGATCCGCCCAGGCGTCGGTGGTCTCGGCCGGGCGCAGGGCCTGGGACAGGAGGACCGCCCGCGCCCGCGCTCCGGCCGAGGGCGCGCCGAGGGGCCGCACCGCGTCGCGCGGGCAATCGAGGGCGCCCGGGCCGAGGAGCCGATGCAGGATCGCCTGGGGATGGCCATGCGCCACCGCCTCGTCGGTCTCGATCGCCGCCCAGCCCTCCGCGTCGAGGGCGAGGTCGAGGCCCGGCAGCACCACGGCGCCCCGCTCCATCCCGGCGATGGCGGCGATCAGCGCGGCGGTGGCCGGGATCGAGCCGGTCGAGCCCGCCACGACGATCGGGTCGCCGGGCCGCTCCCGCCGCAGGCGCGCGGCCTCCGCCAGGACCAGGGCGCGGCCGCGGGCGACGGGGTCGCTGACGCCCCGCTCGGCCAGGATCGCCGGCCAGGCCTCGGCGGCGATGTGCACGAAGTCGAGGGTGAGCGAGAAGTATTGCGAGAACTCGGCCTCGACGGCGCGGCCGAGCTCCGTCCAGGGCAGGCCCTCGACGGTGAGCGCGTCCATCAGCCCTTCGAGATCCGCCGCGAGCCCGACCGCGTCGGCCGGCGACGAGGGCACCCGGAACGGCACCTCCGCGTCGAGGGGCAGGAGCCGCCGGTCGACGCTCGCCGCCCAGGCCTGGACGAGGCGGGCGAGGATCAGGCGCCGCTCCAGGGCCGGGATCGGCGGGTGCAGGACGTCCTCGCGCCGCTCGCCCGCGGGCGCCGCGGCGAGGTCGAGTTCGGCCTCGTCCGCCTCGCCGAGGGGGATCATGCGCGGCAGGAGCGCCGCCGGGCCGCAGCGCCGGGCGAGTTCCGCGGCGAGCGCCCGCGCGGCCCGGCGCGTCGGCAGGTAGAGCGTGACCGCGGCGAGCCCGAGCGGGCCGCCCGCGACCGGGCCGACGAGCGTGCCGTCGAGGAGCGCGTCGGCGAGCACCCCGAGGAAGGGCAGGCCGGGCGGGATGGTGAAGATCCGGTCCTGGCTCAATCGAGAGGTCCCACGCCTGTTCGCCGTCGTCGGGGGCCCGACACGCTGTCGGACGCTCAATCCCGGCGCGGGATCCCCTCTCCCGAGTGGGAGAGGGGTAGGGGTGAGGGTGGCTCGGCGTCAGGATCGTCCTGAACCGTCGAGCTGGCAGCGGCACGGTCCTGCCTTCCTGCGGGACCGTCTCCACCCTCACCCCTACCCCTCTCCCACCCGGGAGAGGGGATCCCGCGCCAGGATCCGGTCCGGGGCATCACATACGCTGTCAGGATATCACCTCGGCCGACAACGCAACCTCCACCCGCCCGAGATCCGGGCATTCCTCAGGTCCCCTCACCCCCGCCCGCCTCGATCGCGCGCAGGAGGTAGCGCACCGTCTTCGTCCCGCCGTGGATCGCCGCCTCTCCGACCGGCCGGAAGCCGAGCGCCGCGTGGAGGGCGTCGGAGACGGGTTGGCGGCTCGCGGTTCACCTCGCAGGCGACGCGATCGTGCCCGGCCCGCGCCGCCTGCGCGAACAGGGCGGCGTAGAGACGCCGCGCGCAGCCCCGCCCGCGCCAGGCCGGCGCCGTGACGAGCCGGTCGACGTAGACGAAGCGGTCGTGACGCGCGCGGAACCACAGGAAGTTCGGGCTCGCGTAGGGCGCGTCCTGGTCGAGGGCGATCAGGAAGGCGGCGACCTCCGCCCCGGCGACGAGGGCGCGGGCGAAGACGGCGGCCTCCACGAGGGCGCGCAGGCCCGCGGCGTCGAGGGCCGAGGTCTCGGTCGCGTGGGCCGCGTTGAGGGCGAGGATGCCGGGGAGCGTCGCCGGACCGGCCGGGACCTCGCGCAGCGGCGGGTCGGCCCGCCCGCTCACGGCTGGGTGGGGCTGGTGCGGACCCGCTCCTCGGCCGCCTGCAGCGCCTCGGGCGTGCCGACATGCAGCCACTGCCCGTCGAGGCGCAGGCCGTGCAGCCGCCCCCGCGCCGCCGCGCGGTCGAACAGGAGGTTGAGCGAGAAGGGGCCCTCGGGCGTGTCGGCGAAGAAGGCGGGCGAGACGATCGTCACCCCGGCGAAGACGAAGGGCGCGACCTCGCGCTCGGCCCGGCGGGCGAGCCGTCCGTCCTTGCTCATGTGGAAATCGCCGTAGCCGTCGTAGCCGAGGCTGGTGGCGCTCGACGCGACGAGGAGCAGCATGTCCATGGCGGCCGGATCCCAGGCGCCGATCAGCCGGGCGAGGTTGGGACGCGGCCCCTCCAGCCAGAACGAATCGGAGTTCAGGATCAGGAAGGGCGTGTCGCCGAGCAGCGGCAGGGCCTTGCGGGCGCCGCCGCCGGTCTCCAGCAGCCGGTCGCGCTCGTCCGAGATCGTGATCCGCGGCGCCCCTTTCCGCCGCAGGAGATGCGCCTCCATGAGGTCGGCGAGGTAGTGGACGTTGACCACCGCCTCCGCGATGCCGGCCTCGGCCAGGCGGTCGAGGGCGTGGTCCACCAGCGCCCGGCCGGCCACCTCCACCAGGGGCTTGGGCACGGTCGCGGTGATCGGGCGCATGCGCTTGCCGAGGCCGGCGGCGAGCACGAAGGCCCGGGTGATGGCGGGGCGCTCGGGTGTGTCGCTCATCGGGGCGGTCAGGGGGCGGGAACGAGGTGCGGCAGATGGGACGCATACCACGCCCGCACCCCCGTCAGCGACGGATGGGCGAGGTTGCGCTGCAGGTAGCCCTCGATCCGGGGCAGGTGGGCGAGGTAGCCGGGCTTGCCGTCGCGGCGGTCGAGGCGGGCGAAGATGCCGAGGATCTTGGTCGCCCGCTGGGCGCCGAGCACCGCGTAGGCGTGGGCGAAGGCCTGCACGTCGAAATCCGGCTCGCGCAGCTTGCGCTCGCGGGCGTAGAGGCCGAGCAGCCGCAGTTCGAACTCCGCTGTGGCGTCGACCCGCGCGTCCTGCAGCAGCGAGACCACGTCGTAGGCGGGGTGCCCCATCACCGCGTCCTGGAAGTCGATGAGGCCGATCCGCTCCGGACCGTTGCGGTCGGGCAGCCAGATCAGGTTGGGCGAGTGGTAGTCGCGCAGCACCCAGGTCGGACGCTCCGGCAGGATGGCGCCGAGCGCCTCGGCCCAGGCCGCCGTGAAGCCGGCCCGCGCGGCCTCGTCGAGGGTGGTCCCGGCGCGGGAGGGGGCGTACCAGTCGAGGACGAGTTCGGTCTCGAAGACAAGCGCCTCGAGGTCGTAGTCGGGCAGCGGGTGGTCCAGGCCCTCGGTGACCGGAAGGATCGCGGGGAGCGGGGTGGCGTGGAGCCGCGCCAGCACCTTCACGGCCTCCGCGTAGCGCTCGGGCCGCGGCCCGCCCGCATCGGCGACGGGTTCGGTCCCGAGATCCTCCAGGATCAGGAGCCCGGCCTCCAGGTCCTGGCCGAGGATCTTCGGCGCGGAGAGGCCGAGGGCGCGCAGGCCCCGGTCCATGGCCACGAAGGCGTGGACGCTCTCGGCGAGCTTCACGATGGCGCTGTAGGGCTTGCCGTCGCGCACGGGCGGTCCGTCCGGGCGCGGCGGCGCGATCATCAGGATCGCGGTGGCGCCGTCCGCTTGCGTCAGCCGCTCGTAGGCCCGGCTCGACGCGTCGCCCTGGATCGGGCTGCGCAGGGCCTCGCCCCAGCCGCTGCGGTCGAGGAGCGCGCGCAGGGCCCGCGCCCGGTGCAGGCGCTCGGCCATGCCGCCGCCGCCGATGAGGCGCGCGAACCGGGCGCTGTCGCCGAATTCGGGCTTGAGGGCGAGGTCGACGAACAGGGTCGGGCCGCTGCGCGGCGGCAGCCGGTCGGGCCACTCGACGAGGGTGATCGCCCGCTCGGTGGCCTCCTCGAAGCCGAGTTCCACGAGTTCATCGGGGCCGCGCAGGCGGTAGAGGTCGGCATGCACGAGGGCGGTGCCGTCGCGCGCCTCGTAGGGCTGCAGGAGCGTGAAGGTCGGGCTCGGCACGTCGAGGTCGGGCTCGCCGGTCCGCTCGCGGATCAGCGCCCGCGCCAGGGTGGTCTTGCCGCCGCCGAGCCCCCCTGAGAGCGCCACGAGGTCGCCGGGCACGAGCAGTTCGGCGAGGAAGCGCCCGAGATCCTCGGTCGCGCTCTCGTCCGGCAGCACGATCTCCCAGGGTGTGCGCGCGTCCATCGCCTCCCGGTCCACTCCGCCCATCCTCGTCGCCCGGCCCCGCGGGCCGGAGATTGTCATAAACGAGGAACCTTAATTGAACCATGTGGGTGGGGCGGGTGTCGGGGGGGGCGCCCGACGCCCTGTGTGATTTTTCACTCCTCCCTTGACCCACCCTCCCCTTTTCCGGACGACTGCAGCGTCAGCGGAAGGAGATCCGGAAACCGGCACAGTATCTTGCGAAGCACCGAACCCTGCTACGCTTCCGCGCGCCGGAGGTTTCCCATGCGGACGCGGGCCTATGTCTACATGCTGGCGAGCGATCGCAACGGCACTCTACACCTCGGCTCGACCGTTGATCTTGCGCGGCGCCTCCACGAACACCAGCACCGCCTCACGCCGGGCTTCACCACGCGGTACAATGTCGACAAGCTCGTCTGGTACGAGCCCTACGACCGCATCGACGAGGCGCGCCATCGGGAATACGCGCTCAAGAAATAGCGCCGCGACTGGAAACTCGCCCTGATTGAGCAGATGAACCCGGAGTGGCGGGATCTGAGCGGGGACCTCGCTCAATAGTGAGCCGCTTCGCGGCAGCTTATTGTGCTGGTTTCCGGATCTCCTTCCGCTGACGCTGCAGTCGTCCGGAAAAGGGGTGGAGAGCCTAGAGATCACGGGTCATGAACAGCAAGCTCGCCTCCCACACACGTCCCCCAGACCCGCAGCGCCTCGTCCAGCACCACCAGATCCGCCGCAAAGCCCGGCGCCACGCGCCCGATCCGATCGTCGAGGCCGAGCCACCGCGCGGGCGTGAGCGCGGCCATGGTCAGGGCCTCGGCCAGCGTGGCCCCGCCCCGCGCCACCATGTGCCGCACCGCCCCCACCATGGTGAGCGCCGAACCCGCCAGCGTCCCGTCCGGCCCGGTCAGCCGGTCGCCCACCTGTTGGATGTCCCGCCCGAACAGCGTGAAACCCGCCGCCGGCCGCGGATCGCCCACCGGCGGCATCGCGTCGGTGACGAGCATCAGCCGGTCCCTCCCCTTCAGCCGCCGCGCGATGGCGAGCGCCGTGTCGCCCACGTGATGCCCGTCCGCGATGATCCCGGCGAAGACCCGCCGATCCGCCAGCGCCACGCCCACCGCCCCCTCCTCGCGGGCGGTGAGCTGCGACATGGCGTTGAACAGGTGCGTCGCGCCGCTCATCCCCTCGTCGAGGGCGCGCCGGAAGGCCGTGCCGTCATCGGCCGTGTGGCCGGCGCTCACCCGCGCCCCGCGGGCCACCAGCGCCGCCACGATGCCGGGCGGTGCCACCTCGGGCGCCAGGGTCACGAGGGTGATGCCGCGGGAGCCGAGCCCCGTCAGGAGCTCCACGTCGCCGGGCGCGAAGGTCGCGAGGCGGGCCGGGTCGTGGATGCCGGGCCGGCGCGGGCTGAGGAACGGCCCTTCGAGGTGGATCCCGAGGATGCCGGGAACGCCCGCCGCGATCGCCTCCGCCACCGCCGCCACCGCGGCGGCGATCACCGGCCGGTGGTCGCTGATCAGGGTCGGCAGCAGCGCGGTGGTGCCGCCGGACCGGTGGGCCGCGGCGATGCGGGCGACGGTGGCGGGCGTCGGCGCGTCGTTGAGGAGCGCGCCGCCACCGCCGTTGACCTGACAATCGACGAAGCCCGGCGCCAGCACCGCGCCCGGGGGCAGCGTCATGCAGGGCAGGCCGGCGGGCGGCGCCCGGGCGATGTCGGCGATCACCCCGTCGCGCAGGACCACGACGCCCGGACCGCGTTCGGCCTCGCCGTCGAAGATCCTGTCGGCCGCGAGCGCCAGGGCGGGGGCGCTCACAGGGTCTCCGTGACCTTGGCGAGTCCCGGCGGCGAATCCGGGTCGAAGCCGCGGCGGCGGGCCTGCGCCTCGATCGCCCGGTAGGCGGGCACCAGCATGGCGATCGGGTCGCAGGCCGGATGGCCCTCGCCGAGCCAGGGCAGCGACGCTTCCGGCCCGCCGCAGGCCCACACCGGAACGCCGTCCCACCGCAGGTCCCGGACGAGGTCGTCGATGCCGCCGCTGAGGGAGTCGGCTTGGCGGAGCGCCAGGAGCGGCGTGCGGGGCGAGAGCGCGGCGCGCGGGCCGTGGCGCAGCTCCGCGGCGCTGTAGCCGAGGGCGGGCAGGCGCAGGGTCTCGGCGAGCTTGAGGGCGATCTCCCGGACCGGGCCGAGCCCGTGGCCGCGGCCGGTGACGAAGGCCGCGCTCGCCCCCGCGAGGTCGTCGCCCCAGGCCGACCAGTCGAGGGACAGCGCCCGCTCCAGCCGCTCCGGCAGGGCCGCGAGACCGGCGGCGAGGGCCCTGTCCTGCGCCCAGGCGGCCACCAGGGCCGTGCCGGCGATCAGGGAATTCACCACGGTCTTCGTCGCCGCGACGGCGCGCTCGGGTCCGGCCTCGATGGACAGGACGAGGCTCGCGGTGTCGGCGACGGGCGAGTTCGGGTCGTTGACGATCGCCAGGGTCAGCGCCCCGCCCTCCCGGGCGGCCCGGGTCGCGGCCACGAGGTCCGGCGAGCGGCCCGATTGCGAGATCACCACGAACAGCGCGCCCTCGACCCGGGGCGGGCGGTCGTAGCCGGTGACGACCGAGGGCGCGGCCGCCGAGACCGCGAGCCCGAGCCGGGTCTCGATCAGGTAGCGCAGGTGGATGCCGGCGTGGCTCGACGAGCCCCGCCCGCAGATCACCGCGAAGGGGAAGCGCCGCCGCGCGAGCGCGACGCCGATCCCCGCCGCCTCGCCCGCCCCCGTGCAGAGGGGCGCGGCGACCGCCGGGATCTCCGCGATCTCCCGCGCCATCCGGGTCATCGCGGCGCCTCCTCGCCCGCGCGCCCGGCGGCGAGCGCGTGGCGCAGGTTGTCGCCGTGGCGGGCCAGCAGCGCGTCGGCGGCGGCGCGGCTCGCCCCGGCGCCGATCAGCACGGCGCGCTTGATGTCGCCCTCCGCCTCCGCCAGCGCCCGGGCGGCGGCCTCGGAGCCGCAGCCGGCGAGTTCGGCCACCATGGCGATGCCCCGCGCGCGCAGCTTCCGGTTCGTCGCCCGCATCGCCACCATGCGCCCGCGGTAGACCCGGCCGAGCCGGATCATGATCAGGGTCGAGAGCAGATTCAGCACCACCTTCTGGGCGGTGCCGGCCTTGAGCCGCGTCGAGCCCGCCAGCACCTCCTCGCCGGTGGCGACCAGCACCGGGTGGTCGCAGGCCTCCAGCACCGGCGTGGCGGCATTGTTGGCGAGCCCGATCGTGACGGCGCCGCGCGCGCGGGCGGCGCGCAGGGCCGAGACCGTGAAGGGCGTGGTGCCGCTCGCCGACAGCCCGACCACGACGTCCGCCGGCCCGATCCCGGCGCGGGCGATCCAGGCGGCGCCGTCGGCGGTCGAATCCTCCGCATCCTCCACGGCCTGGATCAGGGCGCCGTGGCCGCCCGCGATGGCGAAGGCGAGGCGCTCGTCCGGCCAGTCGAAGGTCGGGGGCAATTCCGCCCCGTCCTGAACGCCGATCCGCCCCGAGGTGCCCGCCCCGGCGTAGACGAGGCGGCCGCCGCGGCGCAGGGCCGCCTCCGCGGCTTCCGCCGCCGCCGCGATCGCCGGCAGCGCCGGCCCGACCGCGGCCACCGCGGCGAGCTGGCCCTCCCAGAGCGCCTTGAGGACGTCGAGGCCGTCCCAGGCGTCGAGGTCGACGTAGCGGGGGCTGGCTCCCTCGGTGCTCATGGGTCGGTTCCTGAGGCGCCGCGACCGTGGGGCGGCCCGGCTTCCTCGTCACTAACTCGACCCTTCCGTCAAGGATCCCGCGGACCGTGCCGGTGCGCTCAGGCGAGCGTCGTGAGGTCCTGGAACCAGTGCTGGGCCTGCACGTAGCCCTTCACCTTGGCCGAGAGCGCGTGCGGGTTGGTGTCGTGCACCACCCAGACCTGCACCGCGTCGTCCACCACGATCTCGTGCACGCGGGCGAGCAGCCGGTCCTGCTCCGCGGTGTCGAAGCTCGCCTGGATCGTCTCGCAGAGGGCGTCCACCTCCGGGTTGCGGTAGTGACTCCAGTTCACCCCGGTCGGGGCGATCTGCTTTGAGGCGTAGAAGCGCAGGATCGCGTAGAAGGGGTCCGAGGTGACGTAGGCGATGTTGCTGCCGGTGACGCCCTTGAGCGAAGGGTCGGCGGCGCCCTGGCGCCAGGCCGTGTAGGCGACCTCCAGCTCCACCGGCTGGAACTCCACCGCGATGCCGATCTCCGCCCAACTCTGCTGCACGAACTCGTTCATGGGCAGCGACAGCATCTGGCCCGAGCCGCCGGTCGGGATGATGAACTTGGTGCGCAGCGGGTTCTGCACCGAGTAGCCCGCCGCCTGGACGAGCTTGCGGGCGGCGTCGGGATCGTAGCCGATCTTGAACGTGGGCTTCCCGAACCAGGGGCTCGACGGCAGCACTTGCCCCACGGCCGGGGTGGCGAGCCCGCCCATGAGCGCCGCGACCCCGTCGCGGTCGATGGCGAGGTTCGCCGCCTTGCGCAGGCGCAGGTCCCGCCACGGGCTGCCCTCCAGCATCGACAGGTGGTAGTTCCAGACATGCGGCGTGTCGTTGCCCACGACCCGCATGCCGGCGGCCTTGAGACGGGGCGCCGCGTCGGGCGCGGGCGTCTCGATCAGGTCGACGCTGCCGCTCAGAAGCGCATTGGCCCGCGCCAGGGCGTCGGGGATGCAGGTGAGCGACAGGCGCGCGAGCTTCGGCATCCGCCTGCGGTCCCAGTAGGTCTCGTTGGGCACGAGGTCGAGCCGCACGCGGGGCACGAGCTGGCCCATCCGGTAGGGACCGGTCCCGGAGGGCTGGAAGGCGAATTTGTTCCAGTCGCGGCCCAAAGCCTCGAACTGCGCGGGCGAGGAGATCAGGAACCACAGCATCTGGTAGGGGAAGAGGGCGTCGACCGCCTTGGTGGTGACCTGCACGGTCATGGGGTCGAGCTTACGGTAGCCCGCCACCGAGGGCAGGCGCGGACGCACCTGCGCGGCCTGGCGCTGGTCGTAATGCGGTGCCTTGTCGTTGAGCACCTTCTCGAAGTTCCAGACCACCGCGTCGGCGTCCAGGGCCGAGCCGTCGTGGAATTTCACCCCCTCGCGCAGGCGGAAGACCCAGTTGCGGCGGTCGGCCGGGTCGCTCTCCCAGGAGGTGGCGAGACCGGGGACCAGCTTGCCGGCCCGGTCGGCGACGTCGAGTTCCCAGGCGACCAGGGGATCGTAGAGGGTGAGGCCGGTGAACTGGTAGCCGCCCGCGCCCCGGTCCGGCTGGCCCGTGGTCAGCGGCAGGTCGAAGAGCGAGATGCCGTAGGTCAGGGTGCCGGCGGGGGCCGGCGCCTCCGCGGCGAGCACCGACCCGGTGGGGCCCATCGCCGCGAGGGCAGCCGCACCGGCGACGAACTGGCGGCGGGATGGAGAGAACTCACGCATCGGTAGCCCCGGCTGAGGCGCGGCCTTTCCGGCCGCGTCGGTTGTGCGGCCGGGCGTCTGCAAGTTGTATGCAACATGCCAGCCGGGGCCCTGCGGCGGGGCGCCGCTGGGGGCGTCAGAGATGACGTAACGGCATGGTTCGACCGGATGAATCTGTCGGGCTACCCTCGATCGGAATCCGTGCGCGTCGCACGGCTCTCGGCAGCGGCCGACTCGACGCGCCAGGGACATGGCACGGAGTCTCGCAGAGCAGGTCCATGGATCGGCAACCCCAACCCTATTCCTGCCGCGAGGCCCTCTCCCCCGTGTGGGCTGAAGCATTCGCACGTGACCGGATCAACGGCACACCGGGGACAGTGTCAGGCCCTTCATCCCTTTTCCAAAGGCGAGAGGGGTCGGGGGTGAGGGTGGCTCGCCGTTAGGAAGAAGACGAAACTATGCCGCCGGCAGCTCGACGGTCCACATCGATCCTGAAACCGAGCCACCCTCACCCCTACCCCTCTCCCAATCGAGCTACCGTGTGCACACATCTCTCGTGAGAGCAGAAAAGCCCTCTACCGCAGAACGTTACAGGTAATTTCAAGGTGTATCGCGGGATCCCCTCTCCCGTGCGGGAGAGGGGTAGGGGTGAGGGTCCAGGTGGTTCAGCAAGAAAACTGAACCGCCCCGCTGCCAGCACGGTGCTCGAAGCTTAATCCTGAAGGGTCCGGGACCCTCACCCCTGCCCCTCTCCCGCACGGGAGAGGGGTTCCCCGCGCCGGGCTCGCCGAGTCATGCGCTTGAACAAACGATTGCCGCGTAAAATTTTTCGAACGCTGTGTAGACACGGTAGCCCAATCGGGAGAGGACATCCCGCGCCAGCTAGAAAGAACTTAGTCGTCTCAAAACAATACGCTATTTTGTTTACGGTGTGTCTCATCAGAGGACGGCTCGTTCACGGCATACCGCGGTGCTTCTCACGGCAGATCACCGCCTCGGTCAGGCCTCGCCTACGCGGCCGCGGCGGCCTCTCGAACCAGCGCCTCAAGACGCGCGGCGTTCGGGCAGAACTCCGCGTCGCTCACGGCGGCCACCCCGGCGGCGAGGTCGCGGTCGCAGCGGCTGCGGTGGCGGCACCCGCGCAGGCCTGCTCCATCCCGGCCATCGCGCCGGGGGCGGCGGTACGGATCGCCGCCGGGTCGAGATCGAGCGCGCGCAGCATCGGCTCCGAGCCCAGCGCCCTCTCCGACGTGACCGCGACGCCGAGCCGCTCCCCCAGCATCACGCGCAGGCCCTCGTCGTCGACGCTCCGGATCTCCCGGCCGGCGGCGAGCCGCGCCCACTCGGTCAGCGGGGCCACCACCCAGTCGAAGAGGCAGTCCAGCGGGCGATCATCCGGGACGGGCATGTCCCAACGCCCTGCGCGAGACCGGACCCGCAGGCCCTCCTCCGAGCGCCCCCGCCTTGCGCCACATCAAGGCGGCGCCCCGAAGCCCGGCCTCGCCGCCATCGCATAAAGACATCTTTATGTCTTGATTGCTTCCCGCGCGGCCTCCTGCTATCAGCCACCGCGAGGCGCCGCGAAGGAGCACCAGGATGCCGAGCACGCAGGATTACATCGTCAGGGACATCGGCCTCGCCGATTTCGGCCGCAAGGAGATCGCGATCGCCGAGACCGAGATGCCCGGCCTGATGGCCGTGCGCGCGGAGTACGCCGCGAGCCAGCCGCTCAAGGGCGCCAAGATCGCCGGCTCCCTGCACATGACGATCCAGACCGCGGTGCTGATCGAGACGCTGAAGGCGCTCGGCGCCGACATCCGCTGGGTGTCCTGCAACATCTACTCGACCCAGGACCACGCCGCCGCGGCGATCGCCGCCGCCGGCATCCCGGTCTTCGCCATCAAGGGCGAGACCCTGACCGAGTACTGGGACTACACCGCCAAGCTGTTCGAGTGGCACGACGGCGGCATGCCGAACATGATCCTCGACGACGGCGGCGACGCCACGATGTTCGTCCACGCCGGCCTGCGCGCCGAGCGCGGCGACACCGCCTTCCTCGACAATCCCGGCTCCGAGGAGGAGGAGATCTTCTACGCGCTGATCAAGCGCAGCCTGAAGGAGAAGCCGAAGGGCTGGTTCGCCGGCCTCGCCGAGTCGATCAAGGGCGTCTCCGAGGAGACGACCACGGGCGTGCATCGCCTCTACATTCTCGCCAAGGAGGGCAAGCTGCTCTTCCCGGCGATCAACGTGAACGACTCGGTCACCAAGTCGAAGTTCGACAACCTCTACGGCTGCCGCGAGTCGCTCGTCGACGGCATCCGCCGCGGCACCGACGTGATGATGGCCGGCAAGGTCGCGATGGTCGCGGGCTTCGGCGACGTCGGCAAGGGCTCGGCCGCCTCGCTGCGCAATGCCGGCTGCCGCGTGATGGTGTCGGAGGTCGACCCGATCTGCGCGCTCCAGGCCGCCATGGAGGGCTACGAGGTCACCACCATGGAGGACGCGGCCCCGCGCGCCGACATCTTCGTGACCGCCACCGGCAACAAGGACGTCATCACCCTCGACCACATGCGGGCGATGAAGGACCGGGCCATCGTCTGCAACATCGGCCACTTCGACAACGAGATCCAGGTCGCGGGTCTCAAGAACCTGAAGTGGCAGAACATCAAGCCGCAGGTCGACGAGATCGAGTTCGCGGACGGCCACCGCATCATCCTGCTGTCGGAAGGCCGCCTGGTGAATCTCGGCAACGCGATGGGGCACCCCTCCTTCGTGATGTCGGCCTCCTTCACCAACCAGACGCTGGCCCAGATCGAGCTCTGGACCAACCAGGGCAAGTACGACCGCCAAGTCTACACGCTGCCCAAGGCGCTGGACGAGAAGGTCGCGGCCCTGCACCTGGAGAAGATCGGCGTGAAGCTGACCAAGCTGCGCCCCGACCAGGCCGCCTATATCGGCGTCAAGGAGACCGGGCCGTTCAAGCCCGAGCATTACCGCTACTGACCAGCGCGGGGCGGCAGGCCGCCCCCCTTGCCCCGTCCCTCGCGCGAGCCCGGCCCCCCGGCCGGGCTCGTCGCGCATCCGGCGCCCTTGTTCCACCTCTGTTCCGCCGCAGGTGTGGCATTTCTGTGCCCGGCGGCGGCGACGCGCCCGGCGCGCCGCGGCGGCCCCGCGATTTCGCTTCCGGGGAGATTCCGGAGCGCGGTAGAGTCGGGGTGATTCTGATGAGTGGCCCCGAGTCGCCGCGGGCGGCCGGCGAGGGCGGGACGCCGAAGGCACGGCGGCCCAGCGGGAACAGGACGTGTGATGGGGGTGAGCAGGTCGCTGCGCCGCCGGCCGACGGCCGGCGCGATCGCGGGCGCGTGGGCGGTTGGGGTCGCGGTCGCGGTGGGGCCCGAGGGCTCCGCGCAGGCCCAGGGCCTCGTCCCCGCGGGCGGGATGGCGCACAGCGCCATGGCGCTCGCCCTGCTGATCGGCCTCATCGTGTTCTCGACCATCCTGTCGCTGCTCCACATCCGCGAGCGCGGGCGCTGGGCACGCCGCGAGCGGGCCTTCGCCGCCGAGATCGCGGAGCTGCGCGGCGCCCACGACCGCGCCGCCCTGCTGCTGGGCTCGGAGCGCCAGATCGTGGTGGTGTGGAGCGGGCGCGGCGAGCCGCTGATCGAGGGCGACGCGAGCCTCGCCATGGACGGGAGCCGCTCGGCCTCGCCGCGGCGGGTGCTGGCCTTCGGGACCTGGCTCTCGGCCGCGGACGCCGCCGCCCTGGACGCAGCGGTGGAGACGCTTCTCGGCCGCGGCGAGCGCTTCCGCCTGACGGCGCGAACCCTCAACGGCCGCACCGTCGAGGCGCAGGGCCAGGCGGTGGGCGGCCGGGCGCTGCTGCGCCTGCGCGAGATCACGGGCGAGCGCCAGGAGCTGGTGGAGCTGCGGGCGACCCTCCAGGAGGCGCGCGGCAGCCTCGCGGTGCTGACTGCCCTCCTCGACGCGATCCCGCAGCCGATCTGGCGCCGGGACCGCGACGGGCGGCTCCTCTGGGCCAACGCCGCCTACGTGGCGGCCGTGGAGGCGGGGGACCGGGAGCGGGCGCTGGCCGAGGGAACGGAACTCCTCGACCGCGCCGCCCGCGAGGAGGCGGAGCGCCGCCGCCTCGCCGGCCGCATCGGCCCCCTGCGGGTCTCGGCGGTGGTCGCGGGGGCGCGGCGGACCCTCGACGTCACCGAGGCCGCGCTGGAGAGCGGCAGCGTCGGCATCGCCCTGGACGTGTCTGAGCTGGAGAGCGTGCGCGCCGACCTGCAGCGTCAGATGGAGGCGAATGTCCGCACCCTCGACCAGCTGCCGACCGCGGTGGCGATCTTCGACGCCCGTCAGCGCCTGATCTTCCACAACGCCGCCTACCGGCAGCTCTGGGACCTCGACCCGGCCTTCCTCGACGGCAATCCCCTCGACGGCGAGATCCTCGACACCCTGCGCAACGCCCGCAAGCTGCCCGAGCAGGCGGATTTCCGCGCCTGGAAGGCGGGGTTCCTGTCCGCCTACCGGGCGCCGGAGCCGCAGGAGAACTGGTGGCACCTGCCGGACGGGCGCTCGCTCCGCGTCGTCGCCGACCCGAACCCCCAGGGCGGCCTCACCTACCTGTTCGACGACGTCTCCGAGCGCGTCCACCTGGAATCGCAGTACAACGCCCTGATGCGGGTCCAGAGCGAGACCCTCGACACGCTGAGGGAGCCGGTGGCGGTGTTCGGCTCGGACGGGCGGCTGAAGCTCGCCAACCGCGCCTTCACGGGAACCTGGCGGATCGCGCCCGAGGCCGTGGCGGCCCAGCCGCATATCGACGAGATCATCGGGCTGTGCCGCTCGCTCAGCGCCACCGAGGAGCCCTGGACCGAGATCCGCGGCGCCGTCACCGGGCTGATGGACGTGCGCCAGGCGCTCGCCTGCCGGCTGGAGCTGAAGGACGGCACCGTCCTCGACTGCGCGGCCCAGCCGCTGCCCGACGGGGCGACGCTCCTCACCCACATCGACGTCACCGCGAGCGTCAACGTCGAGCGGGCGCTCACCGAGAAGAACGAGGCGCTGGAGCGCACCGCGCGGCTGCGCGACGAGTTCGTGCACCACGTCTCCTACGAGCTGCGCGCGCCGCTCACCAACATCATCGGCTTCACGGAACTCCTCGGCGACGAGACCGTGGGGGCGCTCAACACGCGCCAGCGGGAATACGCCGACCACATCATGCGCTCCTCGGCGGCGCTGCTCGTCATCATCAACGACATCCTGGACCTCGCCTCGATCGATGCCGGTTCGATGGAGCTGACGCGCGAGGTGGTGGACGTGCAGGCGACGATCGCGGCGGCAGTGCGCGGCGTCGAGGACCGCCTCGCGGAGGCGGCGATCACCCTCGACCTCGACGTGCCCTCGGACATCGGGGGCTTCGTGGCGGACGGCAAGCGCATCCGCCAGATCCTGTTCAACCTCCTGTCGAACGCGGTGGGCTTCTCGGCGCCGGGCCAGACCGTGGTGGTCCAGGCCCGCAAGGACGAGCGGGAGATCACCTTCGCGGTGATCGACCATGGCCGCGGCATGCCGCCCGAGGTGGTGGCCCGGGTCTTCGAGCGCTTCGAGAGCCACACGCTCGGCACGCGCCACCGCGGGGTGGGCCTTGGCCTGTCGATCGTGCGCTCCTTCGTGGAGCTGCACCGGGGCCGGATCGAGATCCAGTCCTCGCCCGGCCAGGGCACGCGGGTGACCTGCACCTTCCCGCTGGACGACGGGGAGTCGAGCCTCGCGGCGGCGGAGTGAGCCGCCGTCCACGTCATCGAAGCGGATGGCGTAGCGTTTCCACCGGAGAAACCGACCCGGGTGGATGACAATATAGGGCGAGCGCTTCCATGGAAGCTCCCCTTTTCCGGACGACTGTAACGAAGTGGAAGGAGATCCGGAAACCAGCGAGAAAAGACGCGAAGCGTCCGATTGTCAGCATCGTTGCTGGTAGATCGAGCCGCTTCGCGGCAGAGTCTCGTGCTGGTTTCCGGATCTCCTTCCGCTGACGCTTCAGTCGTCCGGAAAAGGGGGACCGAGACAACCGAAATCCTCTCGAAGACCCCGCCTCATCCCCGCGCCCGCTCCAGCGCGCCCAGGAACCGCCGCGCCAGCCGCCCGCACGCGACCGCGTCGCCGCAGGCGCGCGGCAGGACCAGCCGGTCGCCGCGCCGCTCCACCCCCGCCACCGCCCGCACCACCGCGTCGGCCCGGCCGGGCAGGAAATCCGCCGCGAGGCCCTGCGGTCCGGCCGAGAGCCGCGCGATGCCGAGGTCCCGGCAGGCGATGCGCAGGGCCGCCTGCGTCAGCAGGGTCTCGGCCTCGGGCGGCAGCGGGCCGAACCGGTCCTCGATCTCCCCGCGCAGGGCCTCCACCGCCTCGGCCTCGGCGAGGCGGACGATCCGGGCGCCGAGGCTCAGGCGCAGTTCCGGCTCGGGGATGTAGCCCTCCGGGATCCGCCCGGCCGTCCCGAGCCGGATCTCGGCGGGCGGCGCCTCGGGCACCTCGCCCCGCGCGGCCCGGACCGCCCGCTCCAGGAGGTCGCGGTAGAGCCCGAGGCCGATCAGCCGCACGTGCCCGGCCTGCTCCTCCCCGAAGAGATCGCCGGCCCCGCGCAGGTCGAGGTCGCGGGCGCTGAGCGCGAAGCCGGCGCCGAGCCGGTCGAGGGCGACGAGCGCCCGCAGCCGCGCCTCGGTCGCCCGCGGCAGGGACGCCCCCGGCTCCGTCAGCAGGTAGGCGGCGGCCCGGCGCTGGCCGCGCCCGACCCGGCCGCGGAGCTGGTGCAGCTGCGCGAGGCCGAACCGCTCCGGATGCACCACCAGCATCGTGTTGGCCCGCGGGACGTCGAGCCCGCTCTCGATGATGGTGGTGGCGAGCAGCACATCCCCCTCGCCCGCCGCGAAGCGGACCATGGAATCGTCCATCTCGGCCGGGGGCAGGTCCCCATGCGCCGTCGTCACGGTGAGGTCCGGAACGATCGCGGCGAGGCGCTCGCGCATCGGCGCGAGGTCGGCGATGCGCGGGCAGACCACGAAGCTCTGGCCGCCGCGGCGGCGCTCGCGCATCAGGGCGGCGCGGACCGTCTCGGGATCGAAGGGCGCCAGCACGGTGCGGATCGGCTGGCGCACCACCGGCGGCGTCGCGATCACGCTGAGATCCTGCATCCCGACGAGGGCCGTCTGCAGGGTGCGGGGGATCGGCGTCGCGGTCAGCGTGAGGATGTGGGCGCCCGCGGCCGCCCGGCGCAGCTGCGCCTTCTGGGCGGCGCCGAAGCGCTGCTCCTCGTCGATCACCACGAGGCCGAGATCGGCGAAGCGCAAGGCCCGCCCCGCCACCGCGTGGGTGCCGACGACGAGGCGCAGGCTGCCATCCGCGAGCCCCGCCCGGACCCGCGCCGCCTCGGCGGGAGGCGTCAGGCGCGAGAGCTGCGCCGGGACGATCCCGAAGCGGGCGAAGCGCCGCCGGAAGGTCTCGAGGTGCTGGCGCGCGAGCAGCGTGGTCGGGGCCGCCACGGCGACCTGCCGGCCGGCGAACAGGGCCGCCGCGGCGGCGCGCAGCGCCACCTCGGTCTTGCCGAAGCCGACATCGCCGCAGACGAGCCGGTCCATCGGCCGGCCCGCGGCGAGGTCCGCCAGCACCGCGTCGATCGCCGCCGCCTGGTCCTGCGTCAGCGGGAAGCCGAAGCCGGCGGCGAAGCGCTCCATCTGGCGTTCCGGCGCGACGAGGCGCGGCGCCCGCGCCCGCCCCCTCTCCTCCGCGAGGGCGAGCATCCGGCGGGCACTTCCCGCGATGGCCGCGTCGACCTCCCGCCGCCGCTTGTCCCAGGATCCGCCCTCCAGGCGGTCGAGCGTCACCGCCTCGGCCTCGCCGCCGTAGCGCCAGATCCGGTCGGCCTGGTGGAGGGGCGCGAGCAGCACGCCCTCGTCGGCGAAGCGCAGGCGCACCGCCTCGCCGGCCTCGCCGCCGGCGCCGGCCAGGGTCTCCAGCCCCTCGAACACGCACAGGCCGTGATCCTCGTGGATCGCGACGTCGCCCCGGTGCAGGTCGGGCTCCGCGAAGGGCAGCACGGCCGGCGCGCCCGCCCGGGCCGGCACCGCCTGCGCGCCGAGGAGGTCGGCGGCGGCCACCACCGTGATCCCCTCCTCCGGCACCCGGAAACCGGCCCCCACGGGCGCGTCGAGCAGCGCCACGGTGCCGGGCGGGGCCGTGCGGAACGAGGACCAGTCGCGGGCCCGCCTGAGCTTGCGGCCCAGGCGCCCCACCGCCTCGCGGGCGAGGCGCCGCAGGGCGCGGGAGGGTCCGGTCAGCAGCACCCGGTCCCCGGCCCGGATCCGCTCGGCGAGGAACCGGCCCAGCGCCGCCCCCGGACGGCGCTCGCGCACGAAGGCGGGCACCGAACGATCCTCGCCCGGCGCGGCCTGCGCGAGGCGGCGCCCGGCGAGGAGCGCCTCCCACTCGGCCGGGGCGAGGTAGAGGCCCCCGCCCCCGCCGCCCTCGGCCACCTGCTCGAAGAAGGCGCTCGCCCGCTCCTCGACCCCGGCCTCGACCACGAGCCGGGCGTCGGGCAGCGCGTCGAGGAGGGTCGCGAGGCGGGGATAGAGGCGGGGCAGCCGGTGCTCCTGGCCGGTGAAGGGCCGCAGCGGCTCGGGGGCGTCGGGCCCCAGGATCAGCTCCGTGGCGGGGTCGATCAGCAGCTCCGGCGTTTCGGCCAGCGAGCGCTGGGTCACCGGGTCGTAAGCGCGGATCGCGGTGACGCGGCCCTCCGCGTGCTCGACCCGGCAGGGCGTCGGGGCGGCGGCCGGGAAGACCTCGAAGGTGCGCCCGCGCAGGGCGATCTCGCCCGGCTCGTCGACGCGCTCGTCGAGGATGTAGCCGAGGCGCCCGAGGTCGCGGCTGAGCGCCTCCGGGTCGAAGCGGTCGCCGACCCTGAGCGTCACCCGGGCCTCCGGCCAGGTCTCGGGCGGCGGCACCCGCTGGATCAGCGCGGGGGCCGTGGTGAGGAGGATCTCGGGCGGGTGCGGCTCCGTGAGCCAGCGCAGCACGCCCGCCCGCACGCCCATGGCGCCCCGCGACGGCGAGGTGCGGTCGCCCGGCAGGCAATCCCACTCGGGGTAGACCGCGACGCCGCGCCCGGGCGCGAAGGCCCGCAGGATGGCGGCGAGCGGGTCGAGGCGCCGGCCGTCGCGGAGGACGAGGACGAGGGGCCCGGCCTCCTCCGCGAGGGCCAGCAGCGCGGCGGCGAGCGCCCCGTCGGGGAGCGAGGGCGCCGCGCCCTCGGCCCAGCTCTGCGCCGCCACGCGGCTCCGACGCTTCGCCATGATACTCCCGTGGACCATTCCGACCCTTGCGGGGCGAACAACGTCCCGGAGCACCGGGCGGTTCTCGCACCGGGCGGCGTCGTCCCCAGGACAATCGCGATGACAATCGCGATGACAATCGCGGTGACAATCGCGACGGCCGGTCCCGCGGGAGCGGGCCGAGGAACAGCGGACCCACGCCCCGGGTTCTCCCAGCCCTTTCCCGCCGCCAGAGATCCCCCTGGCAGGAGGCGCATGCTCCCCACCGCCCCCGATCCCGCCGCCGGCCGACCGCGCGCGGCGTCGCCGCGATGACGCAGGGCCAGATCCTCGCCTGCGGGCTGCTCGCCGCCACGATGGGGCTCTTCGCCTGGGGGCGCCTGCGCTACGACGTGGTGGCGGGGCTCGCCCTGCTCGGCGGGCTCGCCACCGGCCTCGTCCCGGCCAAGGAGGCCTTCACGGGCTTCTCGGACGACATCGTGATCATCGTGGCGAGCGCGCTGGTGGTCAGCGCCGCGGTGGCGCGCTCGGGCGCGGTCGAGGCGGCCCTGCGGCCGATCGCGCCGCGCCTGCGCAGCACTCAGGCGCAGGTCGTGGTGCTGGTCGGCGCGGTGGCTCTCCTCTCCGCCTTCATCAAGAACATCGGGGCGCTGGCGATCATGCTGCCGATCGCATTCCAGCTCGCCCGCAAGGGCAACCGCTCGGCCTCGGTGTTCCTGATGCCGATGTCCTTCGCGGCCCTGCTCGGCGGGCTGGTGACCCAGATCGGCACCTCGCCGAACATCATCGTGGCGCGCCTGCGCGGGGAACTCACCGGCACGCCGTTCCGGATGTTCGACTTCGCGCCGGTCGGGATCGGGCTCGCGGTGGCGGGCGTCGCCTTCCTGTGCCTGGGCTACCGGCTGCTCCCGCGGGACCGGCGCGGCTCGGCCGGCCTCGACGAGGCGCTGGCGATCAGCGACTACGCCACGGAGGCGCGCCTGCCGCCGAAATCCGGCTTCGTCGGCGGCCCGCTCTCGGCGCTCACGGCGCGTGCGGACGGGGACGTCACCGTGACCGGCCTCGTGCGCGGCAAGACGCAGCACACCGTGCCACTGCCCGACGCGGTGCTCCGCCCGCAGGACCGGGTGATCCTGCGCGGCGACCCGACCGCCCTCGACCGCTTCGTGGGGGATGCGGGGCTCCTCCTCGACGCGGCGGACCGGCCGCGCGGCGCGCCGGAGGACGCGGAGGCCGAGACCGGGACGGTCGAGGCGGTGATCGGCCCGACCTCGGTGCTCGCCGGCCAGTCCGCCGCCGGGATCGCCCTGCAGGACCGCTTCGACGTGACCCTGCTGGCGGTGAGCCGGGCGGGCAAGCGCTTCACGGAGCGTCTGCGGGACATCAGGCTCCGCACGGGCGACGTGCTGGTGCTGAAGGGACGGGAGGCGGCCCTGCCCGCGCGCCTGCGCGACCTCGGCCTGCTGCCGCTCGCCGCCCGGTCGCTGCCCCTCGGCAGCGCGCGGCGGGGCTGGATCACCCTGTCGATCCTGGCCGCGACGGTGACCGCGGTGGCCTTGAGCCTCGTGCCGGTGCCGGTCGCCTTCTTCGCCGCGGCGGTGGGCGTGATCCTGTTCCGCACCCTGCCCGCCCGCGAGGCCTACGACGCGGTGGAGTGGCCGATCCTGGTCATGCTCGGCGCGCTGATCCCGGTGAGCGACACGCTGCGCACCACCGGCGCCACCGACCTCTTCGCCGGCTGGCTGGCGCAGGTCGGGATCCTGCTTCCCGGCTGGGGAGCGGTCGCCCTGATCATGCTCGCCGCCATGGCGGTGACGCCCTTCCTCAACAACGCCGCCACCGTGCTGGTGATGGCCCCGCTCGCCGCGAGCTTCGCCAAGACCCTCGGCTACCGGCCCGACGCCTTCCTGATGGCGGTGGCGATCGGCGCGGCCTGCGACTTCCTCACGCCGATCGGCCACCAGTGCAACACGCTCGTGATGGGGCCGGGCGGCTACCGCTTCGGCGACTACGCGCGGCTCGGCGCGCCGCTGTCGCTCCTCGTGCTGGTGGCGGGCGTGCCGCTGATCCTCCTCGTCTGGCCGCTCGCGTGAGGCCGGCGGGCGATCGGGACGGCGCGCTGCCGTAACAGCCGGAAAGTCGGCCGGGCGCCGCTCGCTCGAGGAGCCGAGCATCCGACCGCGCGATCCGCGGAGACGTGGACAGCGCCACAATTCCCACCCTTTCGCTCCGCGATTATCGTATACGGCGGGCAGGTGTTCACCCGCCATCGCCGTCCCATCCGCCTGACTGGATCATCCCGGAGGATCGGCTGGGCCGCGCAAACGGCCGGACGACGTCGGGATGCCTGCTTCTGCGTCCCGGTACGCTGGGAGAGAAGCCCGGATTCGCGCCGATGGGGCTCGATCATGGCGACGGGAACGATGGCAATTGCGTGAGTTCAGGCGATCCCAGGTCGATGACACGGTGGTCCCGGCCGGCCGCACGACAGGAGGCGCCGGGCGCGTTCTCAGCCGGCTTCGCGCCTTCGTGGTGAAGGAGCGCCCCCCTTTCCTGGTGCGGTACGGCCTCTCATCCTGCGCGGTCGGCGGCATCGCCCTGCTGCGCGCCGCGCTGGTCACCGAGTTCGCCCCGTGGTTCCTCTTCACGCCCGCGGTCGTCCTCGTCGCGCTGCTGCTCGGGGGCGGCGCCGGGTTGTGGGCCATGCTTCTCTCGGCCCTGTGCGCCGGCTCCGTGCTGGTGAGCGCGCCCCCCGCCGACGTGGTGTCGCTCCGGCACTGGATGGCAACGGCGATCTTCACCGTCACCACGGCCGGCCTGGTGGGTCTGGTCGTCGCCCTGCGGCAGGCGCTGATCGAGGCGGAGACGTCCCGGGCGACGGTGATGCGGAGCACGGCGGCGGCCGAGGATCGGGAGGCCTTCCTGCTCAGCGTGCTCGCGAGTTCGACGGACTGCATCAAGGTGCTGGACCTCGACGGGCAGCTCACCTTCATGTCCGAGGGCGGCCAGCGCGTGATGGAGGTCAGCGACTTCAACGCCATCGCCGGGTGCCACTGGCCCGATTTCTGGACGGGCCAGGGTCACGCCGACGCCGTGGCCGCCCTGGCGGCCGCCCGCGAGGGGCGCGCGCAGAGCTTCGTCGGCCGCGCCTGCACGATGCGCGGGACGCCCCGATGGTGGCACGTCGCGCTCAGCCCGATCCGCAACCGGGACGGCACGTTCGACTCCATCCTGTCGGTCTCGCGCGACATCACCGCCCTGCGCGAGAGCGAGGACGAGCGCGACCGCTTCGCGCGCCTGACCGAGAACAGCACCGACTTCATCGGCATGGTGCGGAAAGACGGCCGGGTCATCTACGTCAACGATGCCGCCCGGCGGATGGTCGGCCTCGACGGGGCCGATCTCACCGCCCTCACCCTCGCCGACTTCCTCCTGCCCGACCAGGCCGCCACGGTCGCGACCGAGGTGCTGCCGGCGGTGGACCGCGACGGCCACTGGTCGGGCGAGCTGACCTTCCGCCACGTCCGGACGGGGGAGCTGATCCCGGTCCTGCACGCGATGTTCCCGGTCACCGACGCCGAGGGGCGGATCGCGGGCTACGGCATGGTGACCCGCGACTTCCGCGCCCGCAAGCAGGCCGAGGAGGAGTTGCGGCTTCTCAACGGCGAGTTGGCCCATCGGCTCAAGAACGTGCTGGCCGTGGTGCAGTCGGTCACCCGGCACACCCTGCGCAACGCCTCCGACGTGCGGACGGCGAGCGAGACCCTGTCGGCGCGGCTGGTCGCCCTGGGCGCGGCCACGGACGTGCTGACCAACGCCTCCTGGCGCTCGGCCGATCTGCGGGAGCTGATCGACTGCGTGCTCGGCCCGCATGGCGGGATCGGACAGCGCCTCCGGCTCGATGGGCCCGACATCACCCTGCAGCCTCAGGTCGTCATCGCCCTCGCGCTGGCCCTGCACGAACTGGCGACCAACGCGGCCAAGTACGGGGCCTTGTCGAACGACGCGGGGGTCGTCGACGTGACCTGGCGGGTGCGAGGTGAGGGCGCGGAGGCGCGCTTCCACCTCGACTGGCGCGAGAGCGGCGGCCCGCCGGTCGCGAGCCCGACGCGGCGCGGCTTCGGGACCACCCTGATCGAGCGCTCGCTGCGCTCGTCCTTCGGCGGGACGGCCGGGATCGACTACCGCCCGGACGGCCTGGTGTTCGCCATGGATGCCCGCATGGCCGACTCCGCGATCACCGGCTGATACGCCCTTCCGCTTCGACCAAGCGCAGACCGCCTTACGCCGCGTCGTGAGCGTCCGGGACCGGCGCCGCGCCCTCGGCTCCGGCCGCGAGGCGGCGCAGCAGGGTGCGCAGCCAGCGATGAGCCGGATCGTCGTCGTAGGAGGCGTGCCACAGCATCGCCATCGCGACCTCGTCGAGGGCGACCGGGACCGGGCTCACGGTGAGTCCCAGGGCGTCGGCGAACAGATGGGCGAGCCGCGCCTGCATGGTGGTCAGCACCGGGGCGCTGCGCACCAGGAACGGCACCGCGAGGAAGCGTGGCGAGGTCACCGCGAGGGTGCGGCTGCGGCCGATCTTGGCGAGGGCATCGTCCACCACCCCGTGCGCGGTCTCCCGCAGGCTCGTCAGGACGTGGGGAAAGCGCAGGTAGTCGTCGAGGGAGATCGGCGGGGTCAGGCCGACGAGGTCGGCCTTGAACAGGCACACATAGGCGTCGCGGTAGAGGAGGCGCTGCTTGTGGTGCTGCTGACCGCGGAAGGAGAGGTCGATGGCGAGGTCGATCCGGTCGGCGTCGATCTCCTGCAGGATGTGGGCGCGGTCGACCGAACGCAGCAGCAGGCTGATGCCCGGCGCCTCGGCCCGCAGGTAGGCGAGCAGCGCCGGCCCGAGCAGCACCTCGGTGGAATCCGGCAGGCTGATCGTGAAGGTCCGCTCGACGGTGCGCGGGTCGAAGGCCTCCTCGCGCCGCACCAGGAACTGCGCCTGCCGCAGCAGCGCGCGGACCGGCTCGGCCAGCGCCAGCGCCCGCGGGGTCGGCCGCATCCCCTCGGGCGCCCGCGTCAGCAACTCGTCGTCGAACAGGGTCCGCAGGCGCCCGAGGCTGCTGCTCATCGCCGACTGCCCCACCCCGGTCCGGGCCGCGGCCCGCGTCACGCTGCGCTCGGCGAGCAGCGCGTCGAGGGCGACGAGGAGGTTGAGATCGATCCGCGCCAAATCGATGTGATCAATAGTCATTATCAATGCGATCTGTTTGATCCATGCTGCAGCGCAGCGCATATGGGGTCCAGACGCGGGGCAGGAACCCCGCCAACCCGACAGGTCTCCCCATGTTGACGCTTCGCACGATCCTCGTCGCGGCTGCGGCCGCGCTCTCGCCCCTCGTCCCGGCGCGGGCCGAGCCGGTCAAGCCGGCCGCCGCCCGCAGCCTCGATCTCGGCCCGCTCGCGGGCGTGGCCTATTACACGGCGGAGCCCGCCGGCTACCGCGTGGTGGTGACGCTCGCTCCCCGGGCGGCGGCGGCGGCGGTGCGGTTCGAGGGCGTTCTCACCGACGGTCAGAGCCTCGTCGTCTCGACGCCCCGCCAGGAGGGGACCGCCGCCCGGGCGATCGTGCTCCGCCGCGAGGGCGACACGGTCAGCCTCTCGCCGGACGGCGAGGTGCAGGAGACGGCGGCCCTGCGGTAGGGCCGCCGCGCGCCCCCTTCGGCGGGGTCCGGTTGCCGCGATCGCCGGATGAGGCGCGGAATCCCCCTCTCCCCGCACGCGGGGAGAGGGGATGCGCCCGACCGGGCGGGTGAGGCCGCAGATCCGCGGAGAAGACGGGTTGCTGCGGACGCGCACCGCTCACCGGCCGCCCGATCCTGCGTTTTCGGCAACACGATCAACAATCATTCTCGTTGCCCCCCTCCACCCGGATCCGAAGACAGCCTACGCCGTTCTCGATTGCACCGGAACGGTGCGGCGGCCGTCCTTACGGGAGGCGGAAATGGAAGCGACCTTGGAATCCAGTCACGCCCATCCCCGCTTCTCGGCCGCGCTCGCCCTCGGCGCCCTCGGCATCGTCTACGGGGACATCGGCACGAGCCCGCTCTACGCCCTCAAGGAGACGATCAAGGCGGCGTCCTCCGGGGGCGCCCCGCAGGCCGAGGCGGTGATCGGCTCGGTCTCGCTGATCATCTGGGCGCTCGTGCTGATCGTGGCGGTGAAATACGCCATCCTGATCATGCGGGCCGACAACAAGGGCGAGGGCGGCATCGTCGCCATGCTGGCGCTGCTCGGCGCCCGCCACGCCCCGCCCCGCTCCTGGCGGGCGACGCTGCTCGTCGTCGGCCTGATCGGTGCGGCGCTCCTCTACGGCGACGGGGCCATCACCCCGGCGATCTCGGTGCTCAGCGCCGTGGAGGGCCTCAAGGTCGACGCGCCCTCCGTGACGCCCTTCGTGGTGCCGATCACCGTGGTGATCCTGATCGGCCTGTTCACGGTCCAGCGCCGGGGCACCGGCTTCATCGGCCGCATCTTCGGCCCGGTCATGCTGCTGTGGTTCGCGGCGATCGCCCTCACGGGGATCGGCGGCATCCTCGGCGACCCGCGCATCCTGGCGGCGCTCAACCCCTACCACGCCGCCCACTTCCTCGTGACCGCCGGCCTGCCGGTCAGCTTCGCCATGCTGGGCGCGGCCTTCCTGGCCGTCACCGGCGGCGAGGCGATGTACGCCGATATGGGCCATTTCGGCTGCGGACCGATCCGCCTCGCGTGGTTCTCCGTGGTGCTGCCGGCCCTCGTCCTGAACTATCTCGGCCAGGGCGCGCTGCTGCTGCAGGACCCCGCGGCCGCCGACAACCCGTTCTTCCAGCTCGCCCCGGCCTGGGCGCATTACCCGCTGGTCGCCTTCGCGACGCTCGCCACCGTCATCGCCTCGCAGGCGATCATCTCGGGGGCCTTCTCGCTCACCCAGCAGGCGATCCAGCTCGGCTTCTTCCCGCGCATGCGCATCGTCCACACGTCGAGCCACGAGGTCGGGCAGATCTACATCCCGATCGTGAACTGGCTCCTCGCCGTGGCCACCCTCGGGGCGGTGCTGGCCTTCGGCTCCTCGGACGCGCTGGCGGGCGCCTACGGCATCGCGGTGTCGCTGCTCATGGTGATCACCACGGTGCTGGCGGCGCTCATCGCCCTGCGCTGGGGCTTCAACCCGCTGCTCGTGCTCGCGGCCAACGGGACCTTCCTCCTCATCGACCTCACCTTCTTCGGCGCGAACAGCCTCAAGCTCCTCGAAGGGGGCTGGTTCCCGCTCCTGCTCGCCGCCGGCGTCGCCTTCCTGATGCTGACGTGGCGGCGCGGCACGATCCTGATGGAGGAGGCGCGGGTGCAGACGCGGCTGCCCGAGCAGGAATTCCTGCGCCGGATCGAGGCCAAGCACATCCCGCGCATTCCCGGCACGGCCGCCTTCCTGACCTCAAGCCAGGACGGCATGCCGCTGCCGCTGATGAACTTCGTGCACCACCTCAAAGTGCTGCACGAGCGGGTGCTGCTGGTGACGATCCACACGCTCGACGTCCCGCGGGTGCCCCCCGCCGAGCATTTCGAGGTCGTCCCGATCACCGCGGACGTCACCCGCATCATCCTGCGCTACGGCTTCATGGACGGCACGCATGTCCCGCAGGCCCTGCGGGCCGCGGTGGCGGCGGGCCAGCTCCCCGGTATCGACCCGGACCGGCTCACCTACTTCATCAGCCACGAGACCGTGGTCCCCTCCGAGCAGCATCCGGGCCTGTCGGGCTGGCGGGAGGAGATCTTCGCGCTGATGCAGCGCAACGCCGAGGAGACCGCGAGCTACTTCTGCGTCCCGACCCGGCAGGTGATGGAGGTGGGGGCCGAAGTGGAGGTGTGAGGGTGCCGGAATGCCGCCGGATCCCCACCCTTTTTCGGATCTCCCTCCGCTATCGCTGCTCTCGTCCGGGAAAAGAGGGCGTGGCACATGATGAATGCGCCACGTCGCTGATCGTGGCGGGGATCGGCCGGCCCCCTACGCCACTCCCCGCGACACCGCCGCCACGGGCCCCTCCGGGCCGCCGACCTCGCGGGGCTTCATCTCCTCCAGGCTCTGGCGGCTCGGCTCGACGCCGAGCGCCAGCACCGTGACGATCTGGAGCGCAAGGAGCCCGATCATCAGCGCCATGACGCCGCCGATCCCGTAGGTCTGGAACAGCGCCACCACGATGAACGGTGTGACGATCGTCGCGCCGCGGCCGAAGGTGTTGCAGAGGCCGGAGGCGCGCAGCCGCACCTCGGTCGGGAACAGCTCCGGGATGTAGATCCCGAACAGCAGCGCCACCAGCACGTAGATCGGCACCGTGAGCCCGAAGCCGACGAGCGGCAGCAGCACCGGGTCGGAGGTCATCGGGTAGAGGAGGCCGAACAGGATCGCCGCCGCCGAGGCCCCGGCGATGGTCGGCTTGCGGCCCCAGCGGTCCGCCGTGAGCGCCCCGATGGCGCTGCCGACCGGGGCGCCGAGCCCCATCAGCAGCGAGTAGCCGAAGGAGGTCGCGACGGAGAGGCCCTGCTTGATGAAGAAGGTCGGCAGCCAGGTCACGAAGCCGTAGAGCAGCGTGTTGATCACGATCAGGCACAGGCAGCCGACCACCAGCCGGCCGAGCAGCGGCGGCCGGAACAGGGTCGCGAAGGCGACCTGCGGCGCCGCAGCGACGGGCGACGGGGCGGGCAGCGGGCCGCCGCGGGCGGCCTCGGCCTCGATCTCGCGCAGCAGCGCCTCGGCCTCCGCGCCGCGCCCAACCGCCTCCAGCCAGCGGGGCGATTCCGGCAGGCGCTTGCGCAGGTACCAGACGGCGAGCGCGCCCAGGCCCCCGAGCACGAACATCGCCCGCCATCCGAAGAGCGGGATCACCCCATAGCCGACCAGCGAGGCGACCGGCAGGCCGGTCACCACGAACACCGCCATCAGGCCGAGCCAGCGCCCCCGCGAGCGGGCCGGGACGAACTCCGTCATGGTCGAGTAGCCGACTACGTTCTCGGCCCCGAGCCCGACCCCCATCAGGAAGCGCAGGCCGATCAGCACCGCCATGCTCGGCGCGAAGGCCGCCCCGATCGCCGCGAGGCCGAAGATCAGCAGGTTCGCCTGGTAGGTGAAGCGCCGGCCGTAGCGGTCCCCGAGGAAGCCGGTCAGGAACGAGCCCAGCATCATCCCGACGAAGGTCGCCGAGACGAACAGGGCGTTCTCCGGCAGGGTCGAGAAGCCGCTCTTGAGCGTCGCGCCCAAAACCGTCGCGGCGATGTAGATGTCGAAGCCGTCGAAGAACATCCCGATGCCGATCAGCCACATGATCCGATAGTGGAACGGGCCGATCGGCAGCCGGTCGAGCCGGCCTCCCGCGTTGACGGGCGTGGTCATGGCGTTTCCTCCGGGGATGGCGGGCCTGTGTCGGAGGGCGCCCCGTCTGCCGCGGGGTGTCGCGCCCTCCGGGTCGTCGGGCGGTCAGTTCAGGCGGCGCTGGCCGGCCGTGTCGCGGTACCAGTCGAAGGGCGTGTCGTGCGTCGCCACCATGATGCTCTTCGTGTGGAAGTGGTCGTCGAAGCTCTCCGTCCCGCACTCGCGGCCGAGCCCGCTGTCGCCGACCCCACCCCACGGCGAGGCCGGGTCGAGGCGGTGGTGGTCGTTGATCCAGACGATCCCGGCCTTCACGGCGGCGGCGACCCGGTGGGCGCGAGCGACGTCGCGGGTGCGCACCGCCGCCGCGAGGCCGAAGGGCGAGTCGTTGGCGAGCCGCAGGGCCTCGGCCTCGTCGCGGAACGGTGTCACGCTGGTGAAGGGCCCGAACACCTCCTCCTGGAAGATGCGCATGTCGGCGCGCACGTCCGCGAACACGGTCGGCTCGACGAAGAAGCCCTCCTCGTGGCCCGGGACCCGGGCCGCCTGCCCGCCCGCCACCGCCCGGGCGCCCTCGTCGCGGCCGTAGCCGGCATAGGCGAGCACGCGGTCGCGCTGCTTGGCCGAGATCACCGGCCCGAGCTGCGTCGCGGGGTCGAAGGGGTCGCCGACCCGGATGCCCTTGGCCTTGGCGGCGAGCTTCTCCACGAACGCGTCGTAGATCGTGTCCTGGACGAGGTGGCGGCTCGCGCAGACGCAGGTCTGGCCGGCGCCGATGAAGGCGCCGAAGGCCGCGTAGTTCACCGCCTGGTCGAGGTCGAAATCGTCGAAGACCATCACGGGCGTCTTGCCGCCGAGCTCCATGGTCTGGTGGGCGAAGACCTTCGCGGCGGCGCTGCCGGCGATCCGGCCCGCCTCGGTGCCGCCGGTCAGCACGAGCTTGTCGATGTCGGGATGCTCGGACAGGAAGCGGCCGGTGGTCGGGCCGAGGCCGAGCACGATGTTGAACACGCCGTGCGGCAGCCCGGCCTCCGTGAAGATCTGGGCGAGCTTGAGGGTGGTGAGCGGCGTGTACTCGGAGGGCTTGACCACCGTGGTGCAGCCCGAGGCGAGCACCGCCGCCAGCGACTTGCACAGGATCATCAGCGGGTGGTTGAAGGGCGTGCAGTTCGCCACCACGCCGATCGGCGTGCGCCGTGTGTAGTTGAGGTAGCTGCCCTCGACCGGGATCACCGCGTCGCGCCGCGACAGGGCGAGGCCCGCGAAGTAGCGGAAGAAGTCGGGCAGCCGCGCGAGCTGCGCCCGGGTCTCGTTGACCGGGCGGCCGTTGTTGAGGGTCTCCAGGCGGTAGAGCGTGTCGAGATTGGCCTCGAAGGCGTCGGCGAGGCGGTTGACGAGCCTCGCCCGGGCGCGGACGTCCACCCCGCCCCATTCGCGGGATTCGAAGGCCGCCCGCGCGCTCCGCATCGCCCGGTCGACATCGGCGGCGGTCGAGTTCGGGATCCGGGCGATGATGGCGCCGGTGGCCGGGTTGCGCACGTCGATCAGCGTGCCGTCGCCCGCCTCGACCTCGCGCCCGTCGACGAAGTTGCCCCGCGTCTCGACGGCGAGGTCCGGTCTGGAGACCATGTTCACGGCGTAGACTCCCTTACAGAACGACGGCGCTGCGCTCGAGCGCCGGGATGATGCGCCGCTCCGCCCGGGCGACATGGTCGCGCACGAGGCGCCGGGCGGCGCGGGCATCGCGCCGCTGCACGGCGTCCACGATGACGGCGTGCTCGGCGACGAGCTGCGCCGGGTCACGGCCGCGGATATTCGCGAGGCTGACCCGCACCAGGCGGTCGGCCTGCTCGATCAGGTCGCGGGCCGCCGCGGCCATGCGCCGGTTGCCCGAGGCCTCGGCGAGCGCCGTGTGGAAGGCGCGGTTGTAGGCGATGAAGTCGCCGTCCTCCGGCAGCGCCCGGAACGCGTCGAGGCCGGCCAGCAGGACGGCGGGAGCGTTCTCGGCCGCCTCGCCCGCGCAGGCGGGCTCGACGACGAGGCGGAAGCCCAGCAGGTCGCGGGCATCCGCCACGGAGATCGGGTTCACCTGATATCCCTGGCGCGCATGAACCGTGACAAGTCGCTCGCGCTCCAGCCGCAGCAGCGCCTCGCGCACCGGCTGGCGGCTGACCGCGAAGCGCTCCGCCAGTTCCTGCTCGCGCACGTCCGCGCCCGGCGGCATGCGGCACGTGAGGATCTCGGCCCGGATGGCCTCGTAGAGCGTGTCGCGGAGAAGCACGGCTGTGACTCGTTCAGGTTGCGCCAACATCGCAGCCGTGAAATATCACGTCAACGGGTTTTCAGCGGCCTCGCGGGGTCGGAGGGAGGGCGCGATGCGGATCTCACTGGCGGACGGACGGGTCTCGGCGGAGGTGGCCGGGGCGGGTCCGCCCCTCGTCCTGCTGCACTCGCTCCTGTCGGACGCGGCGAGCTTCGACCGGATCCGCGAGCCCCTCGCGGCCCGGTTCCGCGTGGTGGTCCTCGATCTGCCGGGCTTCGGCGGCTCGACGCCCGTGGAGGGCGGCCTGCCCGCGGTGGCCGACCGGGTGGCGGAGGCGGTCCGCGACCTTGGAGGAGAGGCGCCGACCCTGCTCGGCAACGGCTACGGCGGCTTCGTGGCGCTGCAGGCGGCGATCCGGCATCCCGGCCTCGCCGCGCGGCTGGTGCTGGCCGATTGCGGCGCCTGCTTCTCGGAGCCGGGGCGGCAAGCCTTCCGGACCATGGCGGCGGTCTCGGGAGAGAAGGGCCTGCCGGCCCTCACCGACACGGCGATGCGGCGCCTGTTCGCGCCGGCCTTCCAGGCCGCGAACGCGCCCCTGATGGCGGACCGCCGCGCTGCCTTCCTGCGCACCGACCCGGTGGTGTTCCGCGCCGCCTGCGAGGCGCTGGCGGGCCTCGACCTGCGGCCGGATCTCGCGGGCGTGACCGCTCCGGCGCTGGTGCTGGTGGGCGAGGAGGACGAGGCGACGCCCCCCGCCATGGCGGAGGAACTGGCCCGGGGGCTGCCCGACGCGCGGCTGATGATGCTGGCGGGCTGCGCGCACGTCCCGCAGCTCCAGGATCCGGAGGGGTTCCTGGAGGTCGTGACGCCGTTCCTGGCCGGCGGCGCGCCGGAGCGGCCGGCGGGGTGACGGCGCGGGTCTCGGAGGAACCGGCTCGCCGGGCCGTCAGACGGCAAGCGGGCTCGCTTCAAGCTCCCCCTTTTCAGGGCGCATGCAGCGTCAGCGGAATGCGACCCGGAAACCAGCGCAAGACGCGTCGAAGCGTCCGCTTTTCAACACCGCTGCTGACATTCGGAGCCGCTTCGCGGCGATTCCCGTGCTGGTTTCCGGATCTCCTTCCGCTGTCGCTGCTCTCGTCCGGAAAAGGTCAGCTTGACACGAGGTGAAGGCGTCTCCTGGTTTCAGCCGCCAGACTCCGCCGCGCGGATGGCGCGTCAGGCCCGTGCGTGGGCCATCGCCAGGATCGTGATCCCGGCGGTGATCACCCCGATCCCGAGGAGCGTCGCCGGGGTGACCGGCTCGTCGAACAGGGCGGCGCCGCCGAGCGCCGCGCCGATCATCCCGACGCCCGACCAGATCGCGTAGACGACGCCGATCGGCAGCACGTCCATGCTGGTCGACATCAGCCACAGGGCGGTGCCGTAGCCCAAAGCCATCACGAGGGTCGGACCGGGCCGCGTGAGGCCGTCGGCCGCCTTGAGGGCGAGCGTCGCGGTGATCTCGGCCAGGATCGCCACCGCCAGCGTGAGATACGCGGTCACGCGGTCGCGCTCAGCGGCAGCGGATCGGGCACCGGCGCCGCCGCGAACATCTCCAGGTCGTCGACGAACTGCTCGACGATGTCGCCGGAGGTGGCGAGGCAGGTCGCGAGATAGTCCGGCAGGGAGGGCGGCGCGGCGATCCCCTCGGCCCGCAGCCGGTCGTTCGCGAAGGTGAGGTCCAGGGCACAGAACATGTAGTAGGCCCGCGTGGCGCGCAGCATGGCGAGCTTCAGCGGGCCGTCCAGCCCGAAGGTGGCGGCGAAGCGGTCCCGCAGGACCGCCCGGTCGGCGAAGGGGAAGCGGTCCACGTGCCGCGGTCCGCCCGCCGGATCGGCCTCCTCGAAGGCCCGGAAGAGGTCGGGCCAGCGCGTCAGCGAGTCCTCCCCCGCCGAGACGTGGTAGAGGCTGTGCGCGAGGTGCGGCTTGCGCAGGAGCGCGAGCAGTGCGGAGGCCGCCCAGTCCACCGGCACGATGTCGATGCCCGTCGGTGTCTCCGCCGGCAGGAGCCGGAGCCGGTCGGCCGCCCGCACCAGCCAGAGGATGCTCGAACTCGGGGCGGCGCCGAGGCTGGTGTGGCCGACGACGATCGAGGGGCGCGCCACCACCAGCGGCAGGTCCGCGAAGTCGGCGGCGAGCGAGGTCTCGGCCGCGGCCTTCGAGGCCGTGTACGCCACGAGGTGGCGGTCCTCCGGGCGCGGCGCCTCCTCCCGCACGAGGCGCGGCGCGTCGGCGCCGCAGCTCATCGCGGTGCCGACGTGCAGGAAGCGGCGCAGCCCCGGCATGGCGCGGGCGCGCCGCGCCAGGGCCAGGGTGCCGAGGTGGTTGGTGCGGAACACCCGCTCGTCGCCGCGATAGGAGGTGTCCGCCGCGAGGTGGAGGATATGGGTCACGTCGTCGAGCCGCGGGTCGCACTCCTCGTCGGCCCGGGTGAAATCCCCCGGCACCACGACGACCTTGCGGGCGAGGCGGTGCGCCGTGAACGAATCTGTGAAGCGGGAGAGGCGCGCCGCGATCCGCTGGTGGCCCTGCTCGACGCTGCTGCAGCGCACGAGGCAGACCCATTCCGCGCCGTCGTCGCCCCGCAGGGCCTGGTGGAGCACGGCCGCCCCGAGGAACCCGGTCGCACCCGTCAGCAAAACTCTCGTCAACGCACAGCCCCCGCCTTGGTTCCCCGGGGCGCAGCCTTACACCCGATCTGTGGCAGGAGCGAGATGTTGCCCGCTTGTAAATCCCCGCCCTGCCCCGGCCGCCCGACCGGCATGGCGGGACCCGACGTGTGACCCTTCGTCCGGGATGGGGCCCGGGGCCGGATCACGGCGCGACCCGGAAGGAATAGACCGTTCCGATCCCGACCGTAAGGCCGTCGGCGGTGCCGAGCCGGCGCACGATCGGGCTCGCCGCGGCGGCGCCGAGGAGCCGGTCGTAGCGCGCGTAGGCGATCACCTGCCACGCGTCGGAGGCCTCGTAGCCGATGGCGGCAGCGGCACCCGCCGCCCGCACGCCCGCCGATGGGCGGTGGACCGGGAGGACACCGCCGGGTCCGACGCCGAAATCCAGGCGCTGGGCCGCCGCGTCGGCGAGAACGAGCCGCGGGCCGCCGCTCAGGGTGACGCGCCCGAAGCGGCCCACGAGGTCCGATCCGAGCTTCGCCACGATCCCGTCATGGGGGCGGACGCCCTGGGTCACCTCGGCCCGCAGCCGCAGCCGCTCCGGAACCAGCCAGACATCCGCGAAGGCCCCGAGCCCGACCGTCGCCGGGAGGGGGGGCAGGCCCAGCGGGCGCGTGTCGCGGCGGGAGCGTCCGTCCCGGAGATCGAGCGCCGCGCCCGCCTCCACCGGCCCGGCCTCGATCAGCGCGGCGTCGAGAGCGTCGTCCGGCGACCACCACGCGGGCGCCTCGCCGCCCCTCCGGAAGGACAGGACGGGCACGCCCCAGGGACCGAGGCTTCGGGCGCCCTGGAAGCGCGGTGCGACGCCGGCCAGGGCACCGACCGACAGGACCGTGCCCGGCTCGAACAGCGCGGAGAGATCGTCCGCCCGGGCCGCCGGCGCGGCGAGGCCGAGGAGGAGCAGGCTGGCCCGCCACCGAATCCCTCTGCCGTCGCCCATTCATCCCTCCGGCGGGAGCCCCGTCCGCGGTGGACCGGCGGGCCTCGCGTCGCGTCGCGCCCCGACGGCGTCCGATAGCACGGGCGGATGAACATTCGCTCCGGAATCGAAGCCGTGCACGGCCGCGCGACCATCATCGTTGGGTTCGGCAACACGGCCCTCCGGAGTCGACGGCAGCCGGACGGGAGCGCCGTCGGGCGCAGGGCGGCCGGAACCACCCTGGCCGCGCGGCGCTTGATCGGCACCATCGACGCGGGCCGGCCGATCCATGATCCGATACGCGCTCCTCTGGCTCGGGCTGACCGCGGCCTACCTCCTGTTCGCCGGCACGCTCGGCGCGACGGAGATCGGCGCTTCCCTGGTCTGCGGGGCTCTCGGCGCCCTGTGGAGCCACCAGACCGGAACCCGCGGTCTCGGCCCGATTCGGCCGCCGGTCTCCGCCGCCCTCGGCCGCTTCGGGCACGCGCTGGCCGGCCTGCCGGGGGAGACCGCCGCCGTCGCGCGGGCGCTCGCCCGTGCGGCACGGCGCGGCGACCTGCGCGGGCGCGTCGTCCCGGGTCCCGCCGCCGCCGTGTCGCGCTTCTCCCTGGCCGATCCGGCGGCGGCGGCGGCGGGCGAGCGCGCGGTCGGCACGGTGGCGGCCTCGCTCGCGCCCCGGACCTTCGTGCTGCGGCTCGATCCGACGCGCGACGCCGTGACCCTGCACGTCCTCGATCCGGAGGCCGCCCCGTGAGCGTCTGGGCGATCGCCACGGCGGCCCTGCTGCCGGCGCTCGGCCTCGCCGTCCTGGCGGCCCTGCGCGGGGATCTCGGGCAGCGCTTCGCCGCTGTCCAGGTCGCCTCCTCGATCGCGGTCCTGGCGCTGGTGCTCCTCACCTTCGCGACCGACCAGCCGTCGAACACCGACCTCGCCCTGACCCTGGTGCTCCTCGGCCTTCCCGGGACCCTGCTGTTCAGCCTGTTCCTGGAGCGCTGGCTGTGACTCTCCTCGATATCGGCATCGGCACGCTCCTCGCGCTGGCGGTCGCGGCCGCGTGGCTCGGCGGCCTCGGGGCGCTGCGGCTGCCCCGCGCCCTCGACCGGCTGCACGCCGTGACCTTCGTCGGCGTCGCGGCCGGGCTTCCGGTGGCGGCCGCCGCGCTCCTCGCGGACGGGGTCTCGAGCCGTTCCCTCAAGGTGCTGCTCCTCGTCGGGCTCCAGATCCTGTGGGGCGCCGTGCTCTCCCACGCGAGCGGCCGCGCCCTCCTGCTGCGCGAGGGACCCTCCGCGTGAGCGCGATCCTCGTCCTCCTGCTCCTCCTGGCGGCCGTGACCGGCACCGCCGTGGTCCTCACCCGCGACCCGCGCCGCCAGATCGTGCCGCTCGCCCTCAACGGGCTCGCGCTCACCCTGCTGTTCACCGCCCTGCAGGCGCCGGACGTCGCCCTGTCGGAACTCGCGGTCGGCACGGCGGCGGTGCCGCTCCTGTTCTTCATCGCGCTCAGCGTCGTGCGCGTCCCCAAACAGGCGGAGCCGGAGGAGGAGCCGTGAGCCCGCGCCTGCGCCTCGTCGTCCTGGGTCTCGCCGCCCTGGCGCTCGCGCTGCCCGTCGCGCGGGTGATCGGGGCGCTGCCGCCCTTCGGCGCCGAGACCGCCGAATACGGCCTGCGGATCAACGCCATCGCGCCGGCCGAGCGGCACGTCGCCAACATGGTGAGCGCGGTCAATTTCGACATCCGCGGCCTCGACACGCTCGGCGAGGAATTCATGCTGCTCGCCGCCATCACGGGCAGCGTGGTGCTGCTGCGCGGGCGGCGCGGCGAGAGCATCGCCGACAAGGCCATCCGGCTGCCGGGCCGGCCGCAGGCGGGCCGCGCCGAGGCGGTGGTGCTCGCCTGCCGGATCGCCGGCCCGCTCACCGCCGTCTACGGCCTCTACGTCGTGCTCCACGCGACGGTGACCCCGGGCGGCGGCTTCCAGGGCGGGGTGATCCTCGCCTCGGCGACGCTCCTCACCTATTGCGGCGAGGGCTACGCGGGCTGGCGCGACAGCGTCCGCAGCGCCTGGCTCGACGCCCTGGAGGGCGGCGGCGCGCTGCTCTTCGCGCTCTGCGGCCTCGTCCCGATGCTGTTCGGCTTAGGGTTCATGGAGAATCGCCTGCCGCTCGGCAGCTTCCGCGACCTGTTCTCCGGCGGGCTGATGCTCGTGGAGAATCTCGGGGTCGCTGCGGCGGTGGCCGGCGGCTTCACGCAGCTCTTCCTCGAATTCATGGAGGAGACCCGCGCCCCGAAGAATCCCGCCGATGATCAGCCCGACGCGCCCGCGGAGGAACCATGAGCACCCTCCCCTTCTGGGTCGCCGCGTGGCTGTTCGGCATCGGGATCTACGGCATCGTCACGAGCCGCCACGCCATCCACCTCGTCGGCTGCCTCTCGGTCTGCCAGTCCGCGACCTACGTCCTGCTCCTCGCGGTCGGCTACCGGTTCGACGCGATCGCGCCGATCTTCTACGACCACCCGCCGGGCACGAAGGCGGTGGACCCGGTGGTGCAGGCCCTCGTCCTCACCGACATCGTGGTCGGGGCGACGCTCACCGCCCTGATGCTGATCCTGGCGCTGCAGATCCACAAGCGCACCGGCACCCTCGACCCGCAGGCCCTGCGGCCAATGCACAACAAGGGCCCGAACCCCGATCCGGGGGCGCGGTCCTGATGCCGGGACCGCTCGCCGCCCTGCCGGATGCCGCCCTGGTCTCGCTGCCGGTGGCGCTGCCCCTCGTGGTCGGCGCCGCCCTCCTCGCCACCGCCCACCACCTGCCCCGGCGCCTGCCCGACATCCTGGCGGGGCTGACCGCGCTCGCCGTCGCCGGGCTCTGCGCGCTCGCCGCGTCGCGGGCCGGCGCCGGCCCGCTGGTCGCGTGGTTCGGCGGCTGGGTCCCGCGCGAGGGACACGCCCTCGGCATCGGCTTCTCGGTCGATCCGGCGAGCGGATCCGTGGCGGCCTTCATCGGCGTCCTGTTCGCCGCGAGCTTCGTCTTCGCCTGGGGCTTCTTCGAGGAGACGCACGGACACTTCCACGTCCTGATGCTGCTGTTCCTCGCCGCGATGGTCGGGTTCTGCTTCACCCGCGACCTGTTCAACCTGTTCGTCTGGTTCGAGGTGATGAGCGTCGCGGCCTTCGCGCTGACCGCCTACCGGCTCGACGAATCCGCCATCGCGGGGGCGCTGAACTTCACCGTCACCAACAGCCTCGCGGGCTTCCTGATGCTCGGCGGCATCGGGCTGATCTACGCCCGCGCCGGGGCGCTGGACTTCGAGGATCTCGGCCGGGCGGTGGCGGGAGCGCAGGGCGACCCGGTGGTGGCGGGGGCCTTCTGCCTCGTCGCCGCGGCGCTGATGATCAAGGCCGCGGTGGTGCCGTTCCAGTTCTGGCTCGCGGACGCGCACGCGGTGGCGCCGAGCCCGGTCTCGGTGATCTTCTCGGGCGCGATGGTGCCGCTCGGGCTGTTCGGCCTCGCCAAGCTCGCCCACGTGGTGTTCGGCGGCGCCGAGCCCCTGCGCGCCGCGCTCGCCGCCTTCGCGATCCCGGCGGGGGCCGCGACCGCCCTCGTCGGCGGCTGGATGGCGCTGCTCCAGCGCCACCTCAAGCGGATGCTCGCCTTCTCGACCATCGCGCATTCGGGGATCATGCTCGCCGGCCTCGGCGCCCTCGCGCCGGGGGGCACGGCCGGGCTCCTCGTCTACCTCGTCGGCCACGGGCTGGTGAAGGGCGCGCTGTTCATGGTCGCGGGCATCCTGCTCGCCACCCGCGCCAGCATCGACGAGATCGACCTGCGGGGCCTCGGGCGCGGGATCGCCCCGGCCGGCCTCGCCATGGCGGCGGGCGGGCTGCTGCTCGCCGGGCTGCCGCTCGGCCTGATGGATCGCGGCACGCGCCTGCTGCACGGGGCACTCGCGGCAGGCGGCCACGACCTCGCGGCGACGGCGGCTCTCCTCGGCGCCGCCCTCACCGGCGCGGCGGTGCTGCGCGCAGCGGGGCGGATCTTCCTCGGCTGGGGGCCGGATCCGGGCGACGAGGCGCAGGCCCCGAGCGAGGACGAGCAGGAGAAGGCGAACCGCCCCCTCTGGCTGATGCTGGCGCCCTGCGCCCTGCTGCTCGGGCTCGACCTGCTGGCGCCGGCGGGGAGCCTCGTGCGCCGGGCCACCGCGGTCCTGCCGCTCTTCACGCATCGGGGCGCCGCCGCGTCGCTGCCGGAGGGACCGGGCGTGATCGCCTGGGCCGGGGTGGCCCTCGCCCTCGCGGTCGCGGCCTTCGACCTGTTCCGGGAGCACCTTCCCGCCCTGGTCGCGCGCGGGATCCGGCGCGCGCCGACCGGGCCGACGCGGCTGCTCAACGCCCTGCACAGCGGCCTGATCGGCGACTACGTCACGTGGCTGGTCGTCGGGCTGGCGGTCCTGGCGGGCGTCGCCGGGACCCGCTGACGGCGGGCCTCGTCAGGCGGCCTGCGTCCTGCGCCCGGCCCGCTGGTGCAGCAGGGCGCGCAGCTCGCCGGACGGGAGCGGCCGGCTGAACAGGTAGCCCTGAACCTCGTCGCAGCCGCGGTCGCGCAGGCAGGCGAGCTGGTCGGCGGTCTCGACGCCCTCCGCGACGGTGGCGATGCCGAGCGAGCTGCCGAGGCCCGTGACGGCCTGGACGATCGCCTGGCAGTGGCGGTTGTCGCGCAATTCGCGCACGAAGGACTGGTCGATCTTGATCTTGTCGAACGGGAAGGTGCGCAGGTAGCTCAGCGAGGCGTAGCCGGTGCCGAAATCGTCGAGGGCGATCCGCACGCCCAGGTCGCGCAGCTGGTGCAGGACGCTGAGATTCGCCTCGCTGTCGGCGAGCAGGATCGATTCGGTGATCTCCAGTTCGAGCCGGTCCGGCCGCAGGCCCGAGGCGGCCAGCGCCGAGACGACGCTGCTCACCAGCTGGCGGCCGCGGAACTGCACGGGCGAGAGGTTGACCGCGACCTTGATCGGGTCCGGCCAGGTCGCGGCCTCGGCGCAGGCCCGCCGCAGCACCCAGTCGCCGATCGGCACGATGAGGCCGCTCTCCTCGGCGAGGGGCACGAACTCGGCGGGCGAGACGAAGCCCCGCTCCGGGTGCAGCCAGCGCAGGAGCGCCTCGCAGCCGCTCAGGCGATCGGCGGAGGCGGAGAACAGCGGCTGGTAGTGGAGGTCGAGCCCGCCGTCCTGGAAGGTCTGGCGCAGGTCCCGCTCCAGGCTCCGCCGCGCCTGCAGCCGGGCGTTCATCTCCGGCTCGAAGAACCGGAAGGTCCCCCTCCCCTCCGCCTTGGCCCGGTAGAGGGCGAGGTCGGCGTTGCGCAGGAGGATGTCGGTCGTGTCGCCGTCCCCGGGCGCCAGGACCACGCCCATGCTGGTCCCGATCGCGAGGTCCTGCCCGTGGACCGTGAAGGGATCGGCCAGGGCGCGGATGATGCGGGACGCGGTGGCCCCGGCCTCCTCGGGCTGGACGGGCGCGGCGAGCAGCACCGCGAACTCGTCGCCGCCGAAGCGCGCCACCGTGTCGCCCTCGCGCAGGGCCTCGCGCAGGCGGGCGGCGACCTGCCGGAGGAGCTCGTCGCCCGCCGGGTGGCCGAGGGTGTCGTTGACGTGCTTGAACTGGTCGAGGTCGAGGCACAGGACGGCCGCCGCGGCGCCCGCGCGCCGGGGTCCGGCGAGGGCCGCGTCGAGCCGCTCGCAGAACAGGAGGCGGTTCGGCAGGTCGGTGAGGGCGTCGTGGTGGGCCATGTGGGCGATGCGCGCCTCGATGGCGCGGCGCTCCGTGATGTCCTCGGCGATCCCGATCAGGAAGCCCCGCCCGCCATCCTCGGCGGGAACCCCGAGGGTCCTCAGGTGGACGGTGCGGGCGCCGTTGCGGCGCGTCTCGATGACCCTCTCCTCGACCGTCACCGCCCCGACCGTCACCGCGGCCATCGGGGGCGCGGGCCGGGCGGGATCCTCCGCCAGCGCAGGAACGCCCGCCTCGTCGGCGCGGCGGCCGATCAGGTCGGCCCGGGCGATCCCCAGGAGGTCCTCGCCGGCGCGGTTCATCAGGACGAAGCGGTCGTCGGCGGCGTCCTTGACGAACAGCATCGCCGGAATGTTCTCCACGATCGTGTCGAGGAAGGCGCCGATGCGGCGCGCCTCCGCCTCCGCCTCGTGCCGGGCGGTGATGTCGATCGCGGCGATGAGGACGGCCGGGCGCTCGGCGACGGTGAGCGGCCGGCTATAGGGCAGCACCAGGATCCGGGAGCCGTCGGCGCGCAGATGCGCCCAGGCGCGCTCCCCGTTATAGACCGCCCCCGGCCGGCCGATCGCCGCCCGCAGCGCCTCGCGCTCCTCCTCCGGCCGCAGGTCGAGGGCGGTCATGGCGAGGAAGGTCTGGCGCGCATAGCCGTAATGCGCCACCGCCGCCTCATTGACGTCGAGGAAGCGCAGCGTCTGCGCGTCCAGGACCCACATGGGCACCGGGTTCGCCTGGAACATCATCCGGAACGAGGCCTCGCGGGATTTGACCTCCGAGATGTCCACCAGGGTGACGATGACGAGGTCGCCGGCGGCGGTGGCCGACACCTTCAGGTGGGCGGCCGCGGCGGCGGGCGTGTCGCTGTAGTCGAGTTCGAAATCCGCCTCCTGCCCGTTCTCCAGCACCGCGAGCAAGCCGGCCATGATCCGCTCGGCGTGGCGGCCGAGCCGCAGGGACGACAGCGCGCGCCACAGCAGCGCGGCGGTGCCGGCCCCGATCAGCCGCCCGGCCCCGGCATTGAGGCTGACGATCTGGAGATCGAGCACGCGGTTGGCCGCGTCGCGCACCGGCGCCAGGGCGAGCATGCCCTCGCGGGTCGACTGGTAGACCTTCTCGACCAGGCTCGACCGGCCGAGGGAATCGCCGACGTAGACGAGCACGACCGGGAAGCCCCAGCTCGTTCGGAGCGGCAGCGCGAGGATGTCGAAGACCTCCACGATGCCGCGCTCGACGCGGCTCGCGGTCTGCAGGTCGGGTTCCCCCCGGTCGAGGGCGCGGGCCACGGCGTTGTCCACGACCCGGCGGCAATCGCTGCGCTCGGCGCGTCCGCCATCCTCGGCCTCGTCGTGGAACCACGCGTCGAAACCGGGGGCGCTGCGCACGATCGCCACCTCCTCCTCCCGGCGGAGGATGGCGGTCCGGTCGGCGAAGCGCCCGAGATTGCCGAGCGCGATCTCCTCGTAGGGCGGCAGCGTCGCGCCGTTCGGGCGCGCCGCCCACCAGCGGGCGGCCAGCGTGGCAACGGATCCCTGGCGATCCTTGTTCGCCGCGGCAGGGGGAAAGGTGTCGCGCATGACCGGCTTCGGCTCTGGGGCGTCTCTCCCACTTCAAACCATGCGCCTCACTAACGCTTTCTGAACATCTCCAGTGCTCGCCTGTAATCCGAACGAATATGCCGGCTTACAATCGATGTCCTGACGTTGAATGCGTGGCCCCTTATCGTTGCGCATCTGATCGATGACGCTGACTTCGATCTGCCGTAAGGGCATCATGCCGGCCGGAGGGGTCGCCGCGCTGCTTGGGACTGGGCTCAGCCCTTCCAGTTCCGCAAAGCCGCGAAGGGGCTGTCCGCCGGCGCGGGCGGGCTCAGCAGCGGTTCGATCTGGCTCACCGCGTCCGGGAGCGAGAAGGCCGATCCGCTCGGCAGCTTGCCCCCGGCGGCGTCCGGATGACCCCCGCCGCGGAACAGCCGCGCCCCCGCGAGCGCCGTGCCGTCGATCGAGCGGAAGGACAGCGTGCCGGTGCGCTGGGCGTTCACCACCCGGGCGGCCCGCCCGGCGGCCATGATCAGGTCGGAGACGCGCTGGAACGTGCCGGGATCGAGGCCGAAGGAGAGCAGCGTGCCGTCCGGGAGGGCGTGGAACAGCGCGTCGGACCGGGCGAGCAGGCGGGCCACGCGCATCCGGGAGGTCAGGGCGGGGTCGTCCTCAGGGTCGGCCCGCAGGAGGTCGTCGACGATCCGCCGCCGGATCTCCGGGACCGCGCGTTCGAGCGCGGCGGGCGTCGCGCCGGCCCGGATGGCGGCGGCGGCCTCCAGCAGCAGGCCGGAGACGACTCGGTCGTGATCCGGGTGGCCGGCCGGCACCAGGGTGGCGACGTTGTCCCAGAACGCCTCGTCGAGGGCGAGCCCGGCCGCGAAGAGCGGGTCGTCCTTGCGCCACAGGTCGAGCGCGTCCACCGCGTCGACGAGCACGGCGAGGTCGTCCGCGCGGGCGGGCTCCCCCGCGCCGTCGGCGAAGAGGGCGCGGTGCCGGAGGGTCATGCGGGTGGCGCTCGCGCCCTCGTCGATCAGCACGACGAGGTTCGGGTCGTCGAAGCCGAACCGCAGCAGGCCCGGCGCGCCGGGCTCGGCCTCGGGCTCCACGCCCTGGCGCCGGAGCTGCTCGACCGAGGAGGCGTGGTGGTCGAGCACGACCAGGCGATGCGCCGCGTCCGGCCCGCGCCGCCGGTTCAGGGCCGCGAACCGGCGCAGGAAGGCGATCGAGGCCTCCTCCAGCCCGAGATCGGTGACGAGCAGGGTCTCGGCGGCGGGCGCCCGGCCGAGCCGCTTCAGCTCCGCATCCACCACCGGCCCGACATCCGCGTAGCGCGGCACGTGCACGACGCGCTCGGGCGCCGCGAGGGCGGCGGCGACCGTGGAGGCGCCGTAGCCGTCGAGGTCGTGATGGGTGATCTGGGTCAGGGGCACGTCGCTGTCAGCCGTCTCGGGGGTCGGTCCCGTCAGCATAGGGGGCCGGGCCTCCTTCGGCGAGGTGCGGCGGCGCGCGTCCGCCGGTCAGGGGGCGCGCAGGTCGATCCGCGTCCCCGCCCCGCCGTTGAGGAGCCGCCGCAGGTGGAAGCTCGCGAGGTGATCGTCGGCGTTGAGCCCGACGAGCGACGCGAAGGCCGGCAGGGCGCCCGGATCGCCCGCCGCGAGCTTCTCGAACGCCTCGCGGTAACGCGCGGTCCCGGGATCCGCGAAGGCCGCCTCGGTGAGCGGCTCGAAGGCGCGCAGGGCCTCCGCCTTGCCGCGCAGCACGAGGTCGCCGATGGGCCTGCCGCGGAACGCCGGGACCCGCTCGGCCACCGCCGCGCTCACGCAGAGCCGCGTCCCGAGGGCCTTGTTGGCGGCCTCGAGCCGCGCCGCCGTGTTGATGGTGTCCCCGTAGGCCGTGTAGTCGAAGAAGCGGCCGCCGCCGAAATTGCCGACGATGGCCGGCCCGGCATGGACGCCGATGCGGGTCACCCCCAGCGCCGCGCCGCGCGCCATCCAGCGGGTGCGGAAGGCCTCGGCGGCGGCGTCGAGGGCGAGCGCGCAGGCCACCGCCCGCGCGGCGTGGTCCGGCTGCTCGCCCGGCGCCCCGAACAGGACGTGGATCGCGTCGCCGACGATCTTCGCCACCGTGCCCTCGTGCGCGAAGACGATGCCGGTCATCTCGGCGAGGTAGCCGTTCAGGAGTTCGGTGAGGAGGGCGGGATCGAGGCTCTCGACGAGGGTGGTGAAGCCGGCGATGTCGGTGAACAGGGAGGCCACGTCGCGCCGGTGCCCGCCCGCCACCAGGGCCGAGGCATCCGCGGCCAGCCGCTCGGCGAGGTTCGGCGAGAAGTAGCGCGACAGGCTGGCATGCGCCCGCTCGGCCGCGACCTGCCGTCGGCGCGCCTCGCGCAGGGCGCGGACGTGGAGCACGGTCCGGTCGAGGGTGGTCTCGAAGTCGGAGAAGTCGATCGGCTTGGTGAGGAAGTCGAAGGCGCCGCGGTTCATCGCCGTGCGGATGTTGGCCATGTCGCCGTAGGCCGAGACGATCACGGTCGAGAGCTTGTCGTCCGCCTCCTGGAGCCGCGCCAGGAGCGTCAGCCCGTCCATGCGCGGCATGTTGATGTCGGAGACGACGAGGTCGACGTCGGGATGGTCGGCGAGCAGGGCCAGCGCGTCCAGGCCGTCGCGGGCGAACAGGAAGGCAACGGTCCCCTCGCGGATGCGGCGGCGGAACTTCTGCAGGATCAGGGTCTCGAGGTCGGGCTCGTCGTCGACGACGAGGACCCGGGTCGGTGCGGTCTCGGTGCTCATGCGGCCCGGCCGAGTTCCGCCAGGCGCCGGTCGACCTCCGCCCGGAGGGCCGCGAAGTCGATCGGCTTGGTGAGCAGGCCCGCCGCCCCGCCCTCCGCCGCCCGCCGGCGCGTCTCGGCGTCCCCGTAGGCGGTGATCATGATCACCGGCACGTCGGGCCGGGCGCTGCGCACCTGCGGCAGGAGTTCGAGGCCGGTCATGCCCGGCATGTTGATGTCCGAGAAGATCAGGATGAGAGTCTCCTCGCCCGGGGCGCGCAGGCGCTCCAGCGCCTCGTCGGCCGAGTGCGCGAAGGTCAGCGCGAAGCGGCCCGCGCGCAATTCGCGCCGGAACTGCTGCCGGAACAGGTCGGCCACGTCGGGCTCGTCGTCGACGACGAGGATCAGGACGCTCATGCGGGGCTCCTCGGGTGGGCGGGTCCGCCGCGGGGCAGGACGATTCGGAAGGCCGTGAAGGCCCCCGGCTCGGTCTCGACCTCGATGGTGCCGCCGTGTTGCTTCACCACGATGTCGTGGCTGAGCGACAGGCCGAGCCCGGTGCCCTCGCCGGCGGGCTTCGTCGTGAAGAAGGGGTTGAACATCTTCGCCCGCACCGCGTCGGGGATGCCCGTCCCGTTGTCGCGGATCAGGATCTCGACCCGGTCGCCGTGGTCGCGGGTCGCCGCGAGGAGGCGCGGCTCGTAGCCGGCCTCCGCCGCCTGCGCGGCGCGCTTGGCCACGGCGTAGAACCCGTTCGCGATCAGGTTCAGGAGCACCCGCGTGATCTCCTGCGGGTAGAGGTCCGCGCTGCCGGCGCCGGGATCGAGGTCGCGCGCGAGCGTCACGGTGAAGCCCGGCTTCTCCGCCCGGGCGCCGTGATAGGCGAGGTTCAGGCTCTCCTCCACGAGGGCGTTGACGTCGACGAGCCGGTGCTCGCCCGAGCCCTCGCGGGAATGCAGCAGCATGTTCTTGACGATCGAGTCGGCGCGCCGGCCGTGCTGGACCACCTTCTCCAGGTTGCCGCGCAGCAGGCCGGTCAGTTCGTCCACCTCCTCGCGGACCGGGCCGTCGAGGGCGGCCGGGGCCAGCGCCGCGTTCAGCTCGTCGATCAGCTCCGCCGACAGGGCCGCGAAATTGTTCACGAAGTTGAGCGGGTTCTTGATCTCGTGCGCGATGCCGGCGGTGAGCTGGCCCAGCGAGGCGAGCTTCTCGGACTGCACGAGGCGGTCCTGGGTCGCCCGCAGGTCGTCGAGGGAGGCCTGGAGGTCGCGCGTGCGCTCCTGCAGTTCGGACAGGAGCCGGGCGTTCTGCATCGCGATCACGGCCTGGTCGGCGAAGGTGCGCACCAGCTCGACCTGGCGGTCCGAGAACAGGCCGGCCTCGGGCCGCATCAGCACGAAGACGCCCTTGACCTCGCCGTCCCGCATCAGCGGCACCCCGAGGAGCCCGCGAAAGTCGTCGTTGACGTGCGCCAGCGCGAATTCCTCGTCGGCCAGGATGTCGGGGATCTGCTCCACCGCCCCCGACAGCATCACGCGGGGCACGATGGAGCCCCGGCCCGGGGTGCGGGGCGTCTCCCGGAAGAACCGCTCCGTCGCCGCCTCGATGCCGATCGCCGCGCCGAGGAGGCAGACCCCGCCCTCGCGCACGAAGATCATGCCGCTCCTCACCTTGCACAGGTCCGTGGCCGAGCGGATGAGCGTGGCGAGGACCGTCTCCAGGTCGAAGGCCGACTGGCTGATCACCTGCAGCGCCTCGGCGGTGGCGGTCTGCTGGCGCAGCGATTCCGACACCTCGCGGGTGCGCGCCTGCACCTCCTCGAACAGCCGGGCGTTCTCGATGGCGATGACCGCCTGGTCGGCGAAGGTCTTGGCGAGGGCGATCTGCCGCTCGGCGAAGGCGCCCGGCGCGTTCCGGGCGAGGCTCAGGACGCCGATCACCGCCCCCTCCCGCATCAGCGGGACGTTGAGCGTGGCCCGGTAGCCGCCGATGCGGTGCAGGTCCGGGGCGCTGGTGAGCTCCGGGTCGGCCAGGATGTCGGGCACGTGGTCGATCTCGCCCTTCACGGCGGCGCGGCTGCTCGGCACGTCCCGGCTGAGCGGCTGGGGATGGGCGCGCTTGTACTCCACCCATTCCGGGCGGTTGACGGTCGAGGCTTCGAGGTGGAGGCAGCCCTCGCGCAGCAGGTAGAGCGCCGAGGTCTCGATCCGGCAGAGCCGCGTCGCCGAGTGCAGCAGCGTGGTCAGGATCGCCGGGAGATCGAAGGCCGAGCGGCTGATCGTCTGCAGCACCTCGCTCGTGGCGGTCTGCTGCTCCAGCGCGTCCGTGAGGTCGCGCGTCCGCGCCCGCACCTCGTCGAACAGCCGGGCGTTCTCGATCGCGATCATCGCCTGGTCGGCGAAGGTCTGGGCCAGCTCGATCTGGCGCGGCGTGAAGGGGTGGCAGGCGACGCGCATGAGCACGAGCACGCCCTCGACCGATCCCTGCCGCAGGAGCGGCACGCCGAGCAGGGTGCGCGTGTCGCTGAGCGCCGTCTCGCCCGCGGGCGGCGCGTAGCCCGGATCGAGCCGCTTGTCGGGGACGTGCTCGATGCGCCCCGACTGCGCGACCCGCGCGGCGATCGTCGTCCGGTCGCCGGTCCGCCGCGGGTTGGCGCGCAGCTGGTCGAGCAGCCCGGGGGTGGCCCCGAAGGTGGCGCGCGGGTGGAACAGGTCGCCGTCGCGGAGGAACAGGATGCCCTGGTCCGCCGCGCAGAGCTGGGCCGAGGAGGTCGCGAGCGTGCCCAGGACGGCCTCCAGGTCGAAGGCCGAGCGGCTGATGGTCTGCAGCACCTCCGCGGTGGCCGTCTGCTGCTCCAGGCTCTCGTTGAGGTCGCGCGTGCGCTCCGCGACCTTGGCCTCGAGGGTGGCGTAGCTCTCCTGGAGCCGGTTCGCCATGACGTTGAAGCGGTCGGCGAGCGTCTCGATCTCGTCGCCGGTGCGGATGGCGAGGCGCTGCGAGAGGTCGCCGCCGCCGAGCCGCTCGGCGCCCTCCTGCAGGCGGCGGATCGGCACCACCATCCGGCGCGCCAGGAAGGTGCCGGCCACGGTGGCGAGGAGGAGGCCGAGGCCGAGCAGCATCAGCGACCGGGTGAGCGCCGCGTAGACGGGCGCCAAGGCCTCGCCGAGGGGGGATTGGACGAACACGATCCAGCCGACGCGGGCGATGGGCGCGTGGGCGCTCAGCACCTCCCGCCCCTGCATGTCGGTGGTGATCTCGGAGGTGGTGCCGCCGGCCGGCGCACCCCGGGCGGCCAGCGCCCGCGCCACCTGCGGCGCGCCCGAGAGGTCCGTGTCCCGCAGGACCAGGCTGAGGTCGGGATGGGCGATGAGCCGGCCCGTGTCGGTCACCACGAAGGCGTAGCCCCGCTCGCCGATCCGGATCGCCGAGATGACGTCCCAGACGAGCTTGAGGTTGACCTCCGCCACGGTGACGCCGGGGGTCCGGCCCGCATGGGCGACCGCGATGGTCATGTAGGGTTCCGAGCCCCGCCGGAAGGTGACGGGGCCGAGCCAGAGCCCGTCCGCGACCGCCCGCACGAAGCGCGGATCCCCCGAGAGGTCGCGCCCGCTCCCGATCGCGTCCGGCTCCAGCCGCGAGACCTTGAGCTGCTCGCGGCCCGCCGGATCGATGTAGACCGCCTCCGTGATGGCGGGCGCCTGCCGCAGGAGGCGGATGAAGTCGTAGCGCTGCTGCTCCACCGGCACGCGGCGCCACTCCGCCCGGGTGGTCCAGCCGATCTGGCCCTCGATCTCCGAGACGAAGCCGTCGATGCGCTCGGCGGCGGCGCGGGCCTTCTCCTGCTGCACGCGCACCACCGTGCGCTTCGCCTCGTCGAAGTTGAGGAGGAGGTTCACGGCGCCGTCGACGAGGAGCACCACCGTGACGAGCCCGACGAGGGCGATGGCGAGCTTGACGGCGAGCGGGATCCGGCGCGCGGCCCGGGCCGGCGCGCGCGACGCGGCCGCCTCGGCGGCCAGGGGGGCCGTGGCCGCCCCGCTCACTCGATGACCTCGTCGGCCCGGGCGAGCAGCGTGGGCGGCACGGTCACGCCGATGGCGGCCGCCACCGCGAGGTTGATCACGAAGGTGAAGCGGGTCGGCTGCTCGAAGGGCAGGTCGGCGGGGGATTCGCCGTTGACGATGCGGTCGATCATCCCGGCGACGCGGTCGAAGGCCTCGGTCTCGTCCGAGCCGTAGGCCATCAGCCCGCCCTCGCGCACGAAGGGGCGCTGCTCGTAGATGGCCGGGATCCGGTGCGCGCGGGCATAGGCGAAGACGCGCGTCCGGTTGAGGTTGGTGAGCGCGTCCGTGACCATCAGGATGGCCTCGGGCGGGCGCTCGTCCATGCCGCGGAAGGCGGAGGCGAAGTCGTCCGGCTCGCGCACCCCGAGGGCCTCGACGCCGAGGCCGAGTCGCTCGGCCGTCGCCGCGCAGACCCGGTAGCGCAGCGTCATGCCGAGGTCGTCGGCGTTGTAGAGGATCGCGAAGCGGCGGAGCGCCGGGCGCAGGTCGCGCAGCAGTTCCAGCCGCTTGACCGAGAGGTCGACATCGTTGTCGGAGATGCCCGTCACGGTGCCGCCGGGGCGGGCGAGGCTGGCGACGAGCCCGGTCGCGACCGGATCGCCGGCCCCGACCGCGACCACGGTCGGCACGCCGGTCTGCTTCGCCGCGAGGGCGGCCGGGAAGCCGATCGTCACGATGGCGTCGACCTTCGCGGCCGCCAGTTCGTCCGCCAGGGCGGGCAGGCGATCGAGCCGGCCCTCGGCGGCGCGGGCGACGAGGCTCAGGGTGCGGCCGAGGACGTAGCCGCGGGTCTCGAGCGCGCGCACGAGCAGGCTGCCCCGGGGGGTCGTCGGCGCTTCGAGGCCGATGGGCGTGAGGAACCCGACCGCGCAGGGGCGCGCGGCCAGCTGCGCCCGGGCCGCGGAGGGCCACGCCAGGGCGGCGAGGCCGCCGCCGAGGAGATCGCGCCGCCGCATGCGGTCACCGCGCCCGGCCGGCCATGCGGCGGCGCGCCTTGGCCGCCGGCCGAACCTGAAGGGGGCGCGTTCTCTCCCGGCACACCGTGGATGCTCGCCAAACCGCGCCGCCGCCTGCGGCACGGACGCAGGTTACATTGGTCGAGCTTCGGCGGCTACTGCGTCGCGGAGGCTCCGGATTGGGCGAGATCATGGCGGGACGGGCTCCGCCCGGGTCGCCGGGGCGGGAGATCTTGGGGCGGTGTGGGGGCGGAGCCTGGAGGGCGCGTCGCCGCGGGGCGCGATCGCGGGGTCTGCTGGTCGGGCGCGGGCCGTCGGGGCGGGGACGATGGTCTGGGATGAGGCCGCGGGCGGGGCGGCGCTGGCTCGAGGCCTGCGCGTGGAGCCCGCTTCGCGTGAGTCCGACGGTCCGAACCCCGTTGCGCCCCACCCCGACCTGCGCTACTGAGGGGCCGCGGTCAGCACCCGTAGCTCAGCTGGATAGAGCGTTGCCCTCCGAAGGCAAAGGTCACACGTTCGAATCGTGTCGGGTGCGCCAACCGCCTCAATGACTTAGCCGATTTGCGGTTCTCTCCTGTCCAACGAATGGCCAATAAGCCGTCGTGGAATGCGGTGGAATCGGGCTAGGCCCTCCCCCGCTGAGCGACCTCCAGCATCTCGCCCGCCCAGGCGATCCGCCGCTCCGCCCGCGCCCAGATCCGGTTGGAGCGCTCCATGTCGCGGCGCCCCGCCCGGAGCGCCCAGCGGGCGAGAAGGATTCGCAGCAGGGTCATGGGAGGCCTCCCAGCTGTGCCACCAGCGCCCGCCACTCCTCGCGGAGGGCGTCAGCCGTCTCCGCGATGACGGCGCCCACCGTCGCGACCGCTTCGGGCGGCGGCACTGTCGACGGTGTCCCGCAGCACACCAGCATCTGCGCGAGCGCCGCGATGCGCAGGAAGCTCGGCTCCATGTCCTGAGCGGCAGAGAGGGGACTGTCCTTCATCCGGCCAGCCCTCCCCACATCCAGTCCGCCTCGCGGCTGGTGAGCGGCACGCCCGCGGCCGAGAGGATCACCGGAGCCCGCAGCCGCGCGCGCTGCTTCTCCCCCTCCCAGTCGCCGAAGTCGTGCCACAAGGCGCCCGGGTTCATACAGGGAATGAACCCTTTTGCGTGTGGCGCGTAGGGGGCGCTGAAGGCCTCCGACGCGGCGCGCAGCTCGAAGTGCAGCCAGGCGGTGTACGTCGCCAGCATGCCGCCCGTGACGGGTACGGCGGCGGCCGTGGGTCGGCCGATGAGCGTCACGCCGCCGCCAATGAGCGGCAGCGTGGCGAGGCCGCGGAGGATGCCGCGGCGGGAAGCGGGCGCGCTCATGCCGTCCATCCCGGCGCACGGCCGCCGCGCGCGGCGTGCCGTTTCAACTGCTCGAACAGGCCGCCCTCGTCGGCGATGCCGTTGTCGTCGCCCATCTCGCGATCCTCCGGGCTCGGCCACGACACCGTGAGGCCGCACAGGCTCGGCTCCAGGTCGCCGCCGTCCTCGCGGTCGGGGTCGCCGTCGAGGAGGTCGAGGAGCGCGATGTCGGCCTCGATCCGGTCAGCAATGGCCTTGCGCACGATGGGCAGGGCGGTGGGGATCGGGGCGTCGAAGTCGATTGGGTCGCCGATGCTCGCGAAGTACTCCGCCAGCGCGGCGCGAAGGTCGGCGAGGGCGTCGCGGGCCTCCGCCAACTCGTCGGCCCGGACGGCGCGGATCGCGCCCGTGACGGGCTCCACCTGTGCGGAGGGCGAGCGGGAGCGTTCACCGGCGCGGGCCGGTGGTGTAGGGGTGAGGGTAGCCATGATCGGTCCTACAGCGGTTGTGGTCAGGGCCGCGCGGTGTTCGCAGCACCGTTGCGGCCCGACGCTTTTTCAGGTACGTGATAATCATGGCGTCGTCAATATCACGTACCGAAAAAAGAGGCAGGGGGCGACCGCGGACCGACGCGACGTCGGTGCACTTGCGGATGCCGCCTGAGCACCTCATGCCTCTTGATGCTTGGATCGCTGATCACCCTGAGCCGAAGCCCTCCCGCCCGGAAGCAATTCGCGAGGCGGTTGCCGAGCACCTCAAGGCCAAGGGCTACCTGAAATGAGGGTATAGCTGATCAGAGTCGAGCCCTTGAGGTTGGCGTCCTTTCAACGAATTTAACCAGGCGATTGTGCGCGGAAAATCGGTTATACGTTGAGGAAATGCGCGATGGCGAATTTGAAAATTAATATAGGTAGTCGGGAGATTGTTTATTCTGGTGTGATTGTATCGCATATGGATGCTGCTATCAGTTTATATCCATTTGAGCGGGACGCTGAATATCGCGTGAACATTAATATTATTCCCATCGAAACTAATAAGCCTACACGCTCTTGGTCTTCAAGCGGTCCCGAAAATAATATTGAATTGTATTTTGAGGTGTTCTTTACACCGTTTGGTTTTGGGGCAACAGGCCCTAATTTCAACTTTGCCAGCGACGACCAATACGAATATTATTTTGACTGCGCTGTAGCATTCGCTGGAAAAATAGATCTTTATACAAAAATTGCAGCAATTACTGTCACAAGAAAGGCCAAGTGACATGGCCATAACGCCTAAAAATAACCCTGGCGGTGTTCCCAATACTCCAAAGACTGATAATGACTTGAAATGGCAAAGTCAACAACTCGGTTTATTAGGTACTTTATTTGGTGACAGAGACCATGCACCGGTGTATATTGCTGCGGCCATCGTTCTGATGAGCATGACAGGGATTATCTTGGTTGCTTTTGTGCCGCATACAAGTCAATTGCAAGATGCTGATTTGATAAAAACACTTGGTGGTCTTGTGGTGTCATCGCTAACGTTCCTCGGAGGATACATGAGTGGCAGAACAAGGTAAAAACAAGCTGCCCTCATTGAACTTCAGGCGTGGGTGAGGCCATAAGCAAATACAGACGCACATAATCCGGATGCGAGACTTGACCAAGCCGTCCACATCGCGAATTTAGTGAACCTCGCACTTCTTTTCAGCACCGAATGGTTATGCGCGATGCAACGATCATCTTGTGCTAGCATTTCGGCACGAGATAAACTAAGAGATTTCTCACCTGTAATGTCATCGAGCCAAGATGACGGTGTGTTGCCGACATATTCAAATGCATCTGGCAGTGCAGCCAAGTTGGCCATTGCCATTGAGATCAGGAAGCCAACCACAACAATCAAGCCGCCGTACCCAAGAGGCGCCAGCGGCGACACTGTTGCGATTGCAGTAACGCTTGCTCCAGCGATAACCGCAGAGGCGGCAGCGAGAAAGCCGAAGAAAGTCATTGCGCGCTGGTTGCCCGCGAGAGCGACTGTGAGTTGTGCGGCGAGGTGCGCTTCGGAGCCTCGTCGGATCTCATCCAGCGTGGCAGTATCGGCGCTCTGAAGTACGCGGACGATATCGGGCATGCACCCTCCTCTAGAATTTCAACCCAAAGATCGCCCGACTGGGACGAAAGACGGCAGCCGGATCGGAACCGACTCTAAACCAACCCCAAAGCCTCCACCGAAGCCGCCTACGCCCCCCAAGCCGCGGAGCGGTAGTAGGTAGGTCTGTTCGACCAACCTCAGGGGGTTTGCAGCCTCTGCTGTGAGCGCACCCTCACGCCATCCCGTACTGCGCCGCGTTGGCGTGCCCGCCCCGCCGCAGCGCCGGCTCCAGATCCCGCGCGATCCCGCTGGCGTCCGTCGCCCGGGTGTGCACGTTGATCGTGCCGATACTCGTCTCGCTGGAGCTCGTGATCGTGCGGCGGTTGTCGTAGGCGTTCGTGGTGTTGGCGGCGTGGGCCATCTTCACGGACGCGGCGTAGGCGCCGGCACCGTTCGGTCGGGCAGCGTTCTCCGCTGACCCGTAATCGCCCATCCCGCGCGACTCCACGCCCGGGAACATGCGCCGCTGCGCAGGCGTGAGCCCCCGCTCCCACGAGCCGCCGCCCATGCCGACCCGGTTGCCGCCGAGGTCGAAGTGCATGGTGTCCATGGCGCCGTAGCGCCCGGCCGGACCGCCGAAGTAGCCGCCCCACCGGAGCGCCCGCGCGAGGTCCGGGTACTTCTGCATCTGGTAGCGGCGCGCGGCCTGCGCGAACCGCTCGTAGGTGCGGAAGGTCGAGGCATCCTGGTAGTTCGCGAGCTTGCGGCCCTGCGCGTCGAAGATCGCCACGTCGGCCGCGAGACCCTGCCCGTGGAAGCGCGGATCGCCGGGCCGGAGGCCGGAGATGACGCGGGCGCTGTAGCCGTTCGGCAGCCCGGACTTCGCGTTGTTGATGATGTCGATGAGGCGGGAGTCGACGCCGCCGGTGCGCGCCGCCGGTGCGCCCGCGGCCGAGCCGCCGATGCCCTGCCACGGGCCGACCCCGATCCGCGCGGCACCGTGCCAGTCGCTCCAGCCGTGCGCCTTGGCGCGGTCGAGCGCGAAGTCCACCTGGCGGCGCCAGGACCCGGGGTCGCGGATGTTGATGCCCTGCGCGAGCGCGCGGGCGCCGAGGAACTGGTCGTGCAGCTGGTAGGGGCCAAACGCGTGGCCGTGGTCGCCGCCGGTGGTGTCGCGCGGGGCGGACGGGTTGAAGACCCGCAGGCCCTCCGAGTTTGCCACCGCCACGGCCGTGTCCGGGTCGATGCCGCGCGCGGCCGCGGCCTTGCGGATGTAGTCCGCCACCTCCGGCGAGCCGCGACCAATGTTGAGGTGCGACTGCGAGATGGGCCTCGCCCCGGTGCTGGCGCCCGCGGGCGGGCCGCCGCCCTCAGCAGCCTGCGCGCCGCCGGCCTGCCCGCCCGACTTGCCGCCCCGAAGGTAGGCGTAGGCAGCCGCCCCGGCCGCGAGCACACCGCCGATGATGGCGAGCGTCCCCAGAAGGCCGCCGCCGCCCGCGACCGCGGCTCCGGCCGCTCCCACGGCCGCGCCACCCATGAGGAGGGTGCGGAGCGTCCCCAGCGCCCGCAGGACAGCGAGGAAGCGGGCGCCGAGGAACAGACCGAACAGCACCTCGATGGCCTTGGCCCAACCGCCGATCGCATTGGCGCACGCGGTCGCGCCCTCGGCGAACGCCTTGAAGAAGTCGCTCCGAAGGAAGTCCTTCGCGGCGAGTACCAGCCGCTCCACGTCGCGCAGGAGCTCGACCAGCACCGGGCTGAGCGCGGTCGTGACCGTCCTCACCGTGTCGGTGAAGGCTTGGTTGAGGCTGCTCCACGCCCGCTGGCGGTCGCGCGCGGCGTCGGTGTCGGCCTTGGACGCGGCGCCCAGCCGCTGGCTCTCCTCCAGGGCGGCCCGGACGGCCTCGCGCCCCTGGTCGAGGAGGGCGACGGTGCCCGGATCGAAGCCCAGCTGTCGGCCGAGCCAGTTCGCTGTCGCGTCACCCTGCTTCGCCTGGACGGCCTTCAGGTTCTCCGCGATGTCGCCGAAGGTCTCGGACAACGACTTGTTGAGGTTGATCTGCTTGCCACCGGCCGCCTGGAGCCGGTTCAGGAACGGGAGGATCGACGTGTCGCCTGTCGCCTTGAGCTCCTGGATGTGATCCGAGAACGTCTGGAAGCTCTGGGCCGCGGCGTCGGCCGAGCCGCCGGCACGCTCCACCGCGTTGGCCATGCCCGAGATGGCCTGCGGGGCGGTCGCGAGGGACTGGCCGAGCCGGCCGACCGCGGCGTCCGCCCTTGTGATGTCCGCGGCGAGTTGCTTGAACTCGTGGCCGGCGCCGAGCAGGGCGAACAGCTTCAGGAAGTTGCCCGTCAGCCGGCTGACCGCGTCGCCGGCCTTTGCGGTCGCATCCTCGATGCCCTTCGCGTGCTTGACGGCATCGTCCTTCGTGCGCCGGAAGCTGTCGGAGGCTTCTCGCTGCGCTTTCCGGAACTGCGTGACGTCGAGCCCAAGGCTGACCACGAGAGCATCGATCACCGTCGCCATGGTCTGTCTCCTGGTCAGGCCCTGCCGACCTGCGGCGCGGAGCCCGCCCGCGCGATCGCGGCGAGCAGATCCTCCACGCGGCCGCCGGCCATCGCGAAGCTGTAGAGGGCGAAGATCGCCTTGAACGCAGTCGGGTCGCCCTGCGCGAGACTCGGATCGTCCCTGAGGGCGCTCTCGGCGAAGCTCAGCGCCTCGACGGCGTCCTGCACGGGCGCGAGCTTCGCGAGCGGCGACAGGTCGATCATCTCACCCGCCCGCCGTCTGCAGGCCCGCGAGCCGCTGGGCCTCGACGATGCTGAACCACTTGCCGCGCGGCGTCTCGCTGTCGAGATCGTACTCGAGGTTGGAGATGAACCACTCCCCGCACGCGGGCGTCAGGTCCGACTTGACCTTGATCTTGCCGCCGGGCCGGAGGCTCGGGTTGAACATCGTGGTGAGCACCACGCCCGCCTGATTGAACGCAGGGTAGCCGACGAGGCCGGTCGTGGGGGAGATCAGGGGAATGGATCCGCCCTGGCGGCTGGCTCCCGACTTCCAGATCGCGAGCGTGTCGTTATCGATCACCCACTGAACGCCCGCCATCTCGGCGAGCTTCATCGCCTGCTGGCGAGGAGATCCGGACAGGTAGAGGTTCGGGATCTTGATATCGATGTCATTGCCTTCGAACTGCAGACCCATCCGCTTGGCGAGGTCACCCATGACCTCCTTAACGTCCGAGGGGCCGGGCTTCGAGGTCGGGTCTGTTTTCTGCACGCTCTCGTAGAGGCCCGCGAAGGCCGACACGCGGAAGCAGACTTCCGGCATGGCCCGCATGTCGGCGTAGCCGGTGCCGATCGTGCCGGAGAAGATCAGGGCCGGCTGCTGTCCCTCGTCGTAGGCGAAGACCTTGATGCCGTTCTTGGTGACGAGATCCGCCTCTGTCCCGAACGTGGTCAGCTTGTTCATCTCCGAGAGCGTCATCCCGAAGATCGCCGCCTCCATGCGGCCCATGTCGCGCCCGCCGGCCTTGGCGATGCGCACATTCGCCCGCGCGCCGGAGATCCGCGACGTGTTCCCGCCGCCGGAACCGAACTGGCCGCCGGACAGGATGATGTCGAACTCGAGGCGCTTGCGGGTGAAGGACATGGGTGCTCCTTGTCTGTCGCCCCACCGCGGAGCGCGTCGTGGCGAATGGCTCCCGGACCGAAGTGCGGGGTGACGCATTGGCCCCCATGCGGCCTCGTCCCTCAGGCCTCCACCGACGCCCATCTCGAGCCGCGAGCCAAGTCTGTTCGCCAGCGCGCCTCACGGCTGCGTCATCGCTCTCAGTACCAGCTCACAGTCAGCATAGTAGAATGATTCATAGCAAGAGCTATAACAAATTGCGAGTTACATGCGCGGGGCCCGGGCTTCCTGACGCGGTGGTCCGAGTGGCGGAGTACGGCCGGAGGCTCGAGCGATCGGGACCAGACGCCTGGGTGGGCGAACCTCAGGCAGACGGTCTGGCTGCGCCTCGCGGGTGAGGGCTTGGCCGCTCTCCCTTATCCGCGCGGGGTGACGTCAGCCTCCCGCCGCACCGAGCACAAGCCGCAGCGACCGGGCGAGCTCGTCGCGGCGGTAGGGCTTGTTCAGCACCGGGAGTTCACCGCGGCCGATCACCTGCCCCTCGTCGAGATTGGCGACGTAGCCCGAGGTCAGCAGCACCTTGATGCCCGGCCGAAGACGTTGCGCCTCTAAGGCCAGCTGTGAGCCGTTCATGCCCCCGGGCATCACGACGTCCGAGAACAGGATGTCGATGCGCTCCACGTCCCTGAGGTGCTCGAGCGCCTCGGCGGCGTTGTGGGCGACGATGACCCGGTAGCGCAGCTCCTCCAGGCTCTCGACCGCCATGGCCAGCACCTGCTCGTCGTCCTCGACCAGCAGGACCGTCTCGCCCGCGCCGGCGCGCCGCAACGGGATGGTCCCCGCCGGTCCGGCACCCGCCTCCTCCTCGGCCTGGTCGGTCGAACGCGGGATGTACAGGGTGACCATGGTGCCGCGGCCAACCTCCGAGTCGATCTGCGCGAAGCCCTGGGCGCTGCGGGCGAATCCGTAGACCTGGCTCAACCCGAGCCCGGTCCCCTTGCCGACCTCCTTGGTGGTGAAGAACGGCTCGAACACGCGCTGGAGCTTGTCCGGCGGAATGCCGCCGCCGGTGTCGCTGACCGACACCGCCACGTAAGGGCCAGGCGGCACGCCCTTGTCGGCGACGGCGGCCGTCCCGAGGTGCACGTTTCGGCTCGCCACCGCGATGCGGGCGTGGCCGTCCCGCCCTTCCATGGCGTCGCGTGCGTTCACCACCAGGTTCAGCACCGCCGCCTCGAACTGGGCCGGGTCGATGCGGATCGGGTCGAGCGCCGGGTCCAGGTCAAAGGCAAGCTCCACGGCCCCGCCCGCGGCCCGCTCGGCCAGCGGCTTGAAGTCGAGGAGCAGGCGGTTCGGGTTCAGCGTCTGCGGCCGCAGCATCTGCCGGCGCGAGAAGGCGAGCAGCTGCTGGGTCAGTTGCTCGCCGCGGCGGGCCGCGCCCATGGCCGCCTCGGCCAGCCGCTTGACCCGGTCGACCTGCTCCGGCCGGCGCAGCATCATGTCGAGGCCGCCGACGATGACGGTGAGCAGGTTGTTGAAGTCGTGGGCGACGCCGCCGGTGAGCTGCCCGATGGCCTCCATCTTCTGGGCCTGGCGCAGCGCCTCCTCGGTCACCCGCTGGTCGGTGCGGTCCATCAGGATGCCGGCAATGCGAAGGGGGTTGCCAGCTTCGTCGCGGTTCACCTGGCCACGCATCGCGATCCAGCGCACAGCGCCGTCGCGACGCCGGATTCGGCACTCGAAGTCGAGCGTGCCGGTCTCCAGGGTCGTGGCGAACGCCCGCTCGGCGGCCGCGCGGTCCTCCTCGACGATGTGGGCGAGAAGGGACTGCCGGTCCCACGTCGGTCCCCCGCCCTCGTAGCCGAACACCGCGTCGAAGCGGGGGGAGCGGCGGGAGACACCCGTGCCGTAATCAAGGTCCCACGAGGCCATGCCGGCCGCGTCGAGCGCGAAGGCGAGGGTCTCGTGCGCGGTCTCGACCTCCCGGGTGCGCTCGGCCACGCGCCGCTCCAGATCCTCGTTGGCGTGCCGGAGCTGCTCCTGGGCCCGCTCGCGCTCAAGGAGGAACTCCCGGGCCTGGTACTGACGGCGCCGGGCCCGGAGCGCCGAGGCCGCCGCGCTGACGAGCGTCTCGGCGTTCACCGGCCGCTCCAGCAGGATGACGTTGCCAAGCCGGGCGAGGCGATGCGCCGCGCGCTCGGAGCGGCGGCCGGCTTGGCGGGTCGCCAGCACGATGAACGGGAAGTCCGACCAGGCTGGCTGCGCGTCGAGCCAGGCGAACAGCGCGTCCAGGTCGCCGTCCAGCGCCTCCTCCGTAACCAGCGCCGCGCCGGCGCCAGCCGAGAGGGAGGCGAGCCAGGCGCCCAGGTCAGGGCAGGTCTCGGCGCGCGTTCCGACCCGGGCGAGCACATGCTCGGTGACGGCGCCGTCGCGCCCGCGCGGCGCCAGGATCAGGACGCGTTCCTCGTGCGGGTGCAGGGCGGTCACCGTTCGCCACCCGCTGCGGGGGGCGGTGACGCCAACATCTCCACCTTGCCGCGGTAGGCCGGCAGGCCGGAGAGCACGCCCTCGAAGTCGTCGAGCGCCTCGCCGACCTGCAGCCCCCCGGGCCCGAACCTCAATTCCCGGATGGTGCGCTCGTGCGCGTTGACGCGGCTCTTCACCACCGAGAGCGCGCCGCGCACCTGTCCCTGAGCCTCGAAGAAGCGGAAGAGGAGGATGCAGTCGCTGAGGTAGCTCAGGTCGACGTCGGTGCGCATGTCGCCGATGACCCCGTGCTGGCCGAGTACCAGGAGCGTGGTGACGCCCTGCTGGTTCAGGTAGCTCAGGAGCTCGTGCATCTGCAGGATGAGGAACTCCTCGCCCGGCATCGCGTGCAGGTAGGCGTTCAAGCTGTCGACGACGATGAAGGTCGAGCCGCGCTCCTCGACGGCCTGGCGGGCCATGCTCGCGAACTCGCCCGGCGACAGCTCCGCGGGATCGATCTGCGTGATGGTCAGGCGCCCGGCCTCGACGTGCGGCCCGAGGTCCATCCCGAGCATCGCTGATCGGGTGAGCAGAGTGCCCAGACCCTCGTCGAACAGGTAGTAGGTCGCGCTCTCCCCGCGCTCCAGCGCGGCCAACATGCAGCGGACGGCCGTCGTGGTCTTGCCGATGCCGGACGGGCCGAGCAGCAGAGTGTTGGTGCCCGGCACGAGGCCGCCGCCGAGCAGCAGGTCGAGCTCGGCCGAACCGGTCGACTTGCCCGCCGGATCGAACGTGGAGTGGTGCTCGGCCGCGATCAGGCGCGGGAAGACCCGGATGCCGCCGGTCTCCAGGATGAAGTCGTGGTAGCCGCCGCGGAACTTGATGCCGCGCATCTTCACGATCCGCAGCCGTCGCCGCTCGGGGCCGTACTCGCGCGGAGCCTGGTCGAGGGACACCACGCCGTGGGCAATGCTGTGGAGCTGCACGTCGCCGGTTTCGGAGGTCTTGTCGTCGAGCATCAGCACGGTGCAGGCGCGCTTGGCGAAGTAGCGCTTGAGGGCCAGGATCTGCCGCCTGTACCTCAACGGGTTCTGCGCGAGCAGGCGCAGCTCCGAGAGGCTGTCGAACACCACCCGATCGGGCTGCTGCTCGTCGACGCGCGCGATGACCTCACGGACGGTCTCGCCGAGTTCGATCTCCGAGGGGTGCAGGATCGACTGCTCGCTGTCGGGGTCGAGGCCCATCTCGTCGACGAGTTCGTAGACGTCGATGCCGTCGAGGGTCCAGCCGTGGGTCGCCGCGGCCGCGCGGAGCTCGTCGGTGGTCTCCGACAGCGTGACGTAGAGGGTGCGCTCGCCTCGCGCCGTCCCCTCGCGCAGGAACTGCAGGGCCATCGTGGTCTTGCCGGTCCCGGGGGTCCCCTCCAGCAGGTAGAGCCGGCTCGGGGTCAGGCCGCCGCAGAGGACGTCGTCGAGGCCGGGCACTCCGGTGGGGATCCTGGCTTCCGCACCGGCCGGGTGGTTCGTCGCGGGTTCCATCATCGGCTCGGTCGAGGCTCCGTGGCATGGGGCGAGCCCCTCCATGCATTTAGCTAGGGCCCTGCTTTATCGCTGTCAGCGCAGGCGACAACGCATGGTGGGGATCCCGGGCTCCCGTGAACCGGCGCGGCTGTCGACGTCCGCTGATCGACGCGGCTTGCCAAAGATCGGCTCAGCGCAGCATGGCCGGAGCGAAGGAACAGAGCGACGCAAGTTGTGCACGCTGGACCTGAACGTCCAGCCTCGACGGCACCTGTCGGGTGACGAGCGGCTACTCCTGAGGCGGTGGTCCAACGGCAGAAACCGGCGCATAGCCGATTAAGGCGGACGCGAACTCCTGACCCAAAACCGCCGCTGGCGACCCGCGTCAGGAATGTCTGATTGCGAGGGTTTTCCGAACATTTGATTTCGTGACACGGTTTCCTGACATCCACTGCTGCGGGCGCCTCTTGCGGCATGCCCGTCAGCCGAAACTGCTCGCTGGCGTGTAAGGTTTTCGGTCGTTTTGTTGACACTCCGACCCAAGTAGCGGAAGGGCCGTTCGGGGTGGTGAGGCGTCATTGGGGTGACGCCCGAAAGCCGACGTTCGGCTGTGCGCCCATTGCCGCCGTACAGCGGTCCGCGGCTGCATCCCGGAAGCGGACGTCGAAAGAGCGTAGGCATCGGTCTGGATCGCGCAACTTCCGGACTGGCAATCAGAGGCGCCGGGTTGCAACCTAGTCGCCGTCCTGAACGGCAGGGCGCACGCCAACCGCTGTCGCGATGAGAACGGCCTCGGGTAGGTTGTGGACGCCGAGCGCCTCCATGACCCGAGCGCGGTGGATCTCCACCGTGCGCGGGCTCAGGCCCAGCGTGCGGGCGATGGTCTTGTTGGTCCCGCCCGCGAGCAAACCTTCCAGCACAGCGCGCTCGCGCGCTGAAAGCGCCGCGACCCGGGCACGGGCCTCGTCGTTCCCGCGCACCCGATCAGCCTCGACGTGGATTTCGGTGAGCGCCGTCTTGACGGCGAACAGCAACGCTTCTGGTGCACAGGGAACTTCGAGGAAATCGACCGCTCCCGCCTTCATGACGCGGACCCCGAAGCCAATGTCGCCGCCGCTTGTGCCGACCGCCACCACTGGCAGGTGCTTGCGCATCGCCTTCAACTCGCTGGCGACGACTAGGTCGCCATCTTCCTTCAAGTCGAGCACGACGCAGCCCGGTATCAGCGAACTCTTCAATGTGAGGAGGGCCTGCCCGCTCCCAAAGGCCCGCACTTCGTAACCGGCGGCTTGCAGAGCGCCGACGAGGCTGCGCCGGGCGTGGTCCTCAACCGCGACCACGTAGGCGCGCAGGCCGGTGTCGGTGGTGATGTCCTGCGCGATCCCGCCCGCTGACCGGCTCCGTCCGTCGATGCCCGGGATCGGGAAGAAGGTGTCGCGGATGCGGCGCACCGCGTGGTCTGAGGCGCGCTGGATGCGGTACTCCAAAACGAGTGTCTCGCCGCCGCCGACCCGCTCCAGCGCCTGTGCGGCGGCGTCGCGGTCCTCCGGGTGAACGCTGGTGAGCCAACTCGCGAGGTTCGGCATGTCCTCGGCGGGCATGCCCCAGACCTGCGCGAAGGCGGGGCTGAGATAGTCGAGCCGTCCGCTCTCCAGGTCGGCGAGCCAGAGCACGTTCGTCGAATGCTCGGCGAAACGCCGGAAGCGCTCCTCGGTCAAGCGCAAGGCACTCACCTTGTGCAGGCGGTCGATCACCGGCCCCAGGATGATGGCGTAGGTGCGCAGGAACTCGGTATCCTCTTTGCCGAAGTCGCGCGGTTCGGTCGCGTCCACCTGCAGCAGGCCGTAAGCCTTCCAGCCGGGCACGAAGATCGGCACGTTGGCGAATGCGATGACTCCGGCCTCCTTCATGAACGCAGGGACATCGAAGCGCTCCTCCTTGCCGATGTCCTGCGTGATGGTGGGCCTGCCTTCCGTGATCGCGAAGGTCTCGGAGGAGCGCTCGCTCATGGGTAAGCGCAGCCGACCAACGATGCCCGGTTCCCAGCCGACGCCAGCCCGCACGAGGAGGCTTTGCCTGTCCTCTTGGATCTCCAGGATCTTGGCGCGGGTGATGCCGCAAGCCTCGGCGACGAGACGGCAGGCTTCAGCCAGCACCTCGTCGAGGTTCTCGCTGCGCAGGACGAACTCGCCGAAGTCGGCTAGCACCTGCTGGCGCTTCATCATCTGCTCTTGGCTGGGCATCGGAGTTCCCCGGCGCTGAGCGATCAGGCGCTGGTCAGCGAAGAACCGTAGCTCGGACCCTGCGCAGCACCTCAACCACTTGTGTACGCGCGAGCCAGGGCTGGGTCCAAGCCCAGCCCACCGTACTGCCTGGAAGCGACTGGGATTGCCCCGGCTCGGTGGCTCTTGCTCACTTTTCGTGGTTCACGCGGCGAGGATCATGCGGCGTTTGAGGAGATCCAGACCCGCACGTCCGTAGCTCTGACGCTTGATCAGCTTGAGCCGCGTGATCTGGCCTTCGGCCTGTCCGCTGCTCCACGGCTCAGTCAAGGCTGCCCTGACCGCGGCGCCGTCGCTGTTCAGGCCCGAGGCGAACGTCGCGATCGCGGGCGCGCCGCACGCCCGCGCCTGCGCGATCCATGCATCGATGTCCGTCGCGCCGGCCTGGCTTGCGGCCGCAATGCCGCCTACACCGGCGGTGCGCACCAACGTCGTGAAGCGGCGGGCCAGATCAGCGATGGCCCGGGCGGTGTCGTCCTGCTCGACGCGGGTCACCACGGCGGCGTCGGCTGCCTCCAGCGCCGAGAGCGGCTGCACGAGAAGCCACGCGAGTTGCCGTGCCGGCGGCAACCGCGTGTCCTCCGCAGGCCGATTGGGCGTGACGCTCCTCTCGTGGCGTGGCTTGCGGCCCGATCGAACCGGCCTCGTTCGGCGTTCGGCGACGAAGCGGTGCACTTGCCGGCTTGTGCCGGGGTAGCCGCACTCCCGGATCTCACGCCACAGCGCCATCGCGTTCTCGCAGCCCTCCCCGATGCGCCCCACGAGGTACGCGACGTGCGGATCGAGCAGGCTCGGCCCGGCACCGTGGGGCAACCGGGCCGGGAAGGTCTCGGCGCTCGCGAACTTGCGCACCGTGGCACGAGCCAGCCCCATGGCGCGGGCGATCCCCAGCAACGTCTCGCCGCCTGCGCGCCGGCGGCGCACCTCATCGTAGAGGGCCCGCCAGCGCGCTCTGCTCTCGGCACCCGCTTCCCGCTCCGGTGTGCTGCGGGCGAAGGCGCGATCACGCCGGGCTGGAGGAACAGCGGATCCGGGGACGGGCGGCAGACGCCGGAGCTGCGCGTGGGCGCCGTGCAGCCAGCGCTCGACGGCCTGCCGCATGTTGGCGAGCAGGTGCCACCGATCGGCTACCTGCTGCGCCTGAGGAGCGCCGAGGCTCGCGCCGCGTGCATACTCAGTCGAGCGATCCCGGGCGACGACTTGGATGTGGGACTGACGTTCGAGCCAGCCGGCGAGGGTCGATGCGGTGCGATCAGGAAGAATGTCGATCACGCGGTGACGGTCGAGATCGACCACGATGGTGCCATAGCGGCTGCCCTTCCTCATCGCCCAGTCGTCGATGCCGACGTGGGTGGGCGGTGGCGCATCGGGCATCGGCATGCGCGCGATGAGCCGCAGCACGGTCGCCCGGCTGACGGGCATGTGCAGGTGCTTGAGGAGACGCGCACCGTCCGCACCACCACAGGCGATGCCGACCTGTGCCTGGGCGTCAGCGAGCCGTCGCGTGCGCCGGGCGCGTGGTCCGAGAAGGTCAGATGGGGTCTCGGCGAACGTGCGGCGGTGGCAGGCCGGGTTGCGGCAGTAGAACCGCCTCACCTCGATACGCAGGGCGGTCTGGGACACCGACAGCGGCAGGTCGGCGGGATGGCGATGGTAGCGGCTGTGGACGGACCGACTGGTACGGCCGCAGTCTGGGCAGCGCCGGCTCGCTGCGTCCAGGCGCACCGGGATGACGAGGCGGTCATGGGAGTGTTCGACGGCGGGCTCAACGCGGCATTCGGGAATGGCGAAGGGGATGTGCATGCCACCCACGATGGGGCCGGCGGAGCGGGCCATCATCGGGCCGAGTCAATCAACCGCCGTCCACGAAAAGTGAGCAAGAGCCACAGAAACGGGGCAATCCCAGTCTATGATGGAGACGACCAATCCGTCGCCGCCCTTGACGACGGGCTCAGAGAACTCCACGAGCGCGGCGCGTTCGGGGGTCGCCAGGACGTTGGCTGCGATCACGTCGATGCGACTACTCGTCAGCGCGGGGATCAGTTCAGTGAATGCCATCGCCAGGAACTGGATCGACACACCTGCCTGCTGACCGATGACACGGATGAGTTCTACCGAGACACCTTGGTCGGCGCCCGACTGCGCATCCCGAAAGCTGAAAGGGGCGCCACCTGGATTGACGCCGACACGCCATGTTTCTTGAGCACGGCTTGGATTGAAGGCCACGGCAGACACCGCAAGGGACGCAAGGAGCGATCGACGTAGCATGCGTCCCCCATGAGCTTTCAGCTGGTCGGCGCCATTACAGAGCGGGCTCACCCGCGATGCTACAGCATCGAGCCTCAAGTTGTAGCCTATCGCTTGGCTGCTGTCCGCACTTGGGGCACCCCAAGGCTGAAGTCTCGGTCCTGTTCACTCCCGGAGGGCCACCTCAGGGACGGACCACATTCCGGTTTCCTAACGACGCCAGAAGCTGCTCGAACTCACGCGTGACACACGTGGCCAAGCGAGCTTCAGCAGGGTACTTCACGAAGTCGAACGTGTGGGCGAAACACTCACGAGCGGACTTTCCCGACACTCGGTGCGAGGATCTCCTTCGGGTCCAGGCTTGTGAAAACTCGGACGCGCCCCGAATTTTAGAACAATCTTCTGCGCGGCCGCCGTTCAGGTGCCGTGAACGGCAGCAGAGAAGCCGTCATGATCCTATTCCGGCGCTCCCCAGGGTGGGCGAGGGAAAATCCTTCTACGGCCTCTGCGTTTTCACAAAGGCTCGGTCGAAAGCGGCCCCCCCACATGGTTTTGACCCTACTCGATCCCGCTACGCGCCGCGGTGATCGACCGACTCTCCGCGCTCGAGGCCGAGCGCGCGGGGGCGCTTCAGGCGCCTCCTGCCCTTCCCGCCCCGGTCGAGCCGCAGCCGCGGATCACCTTGGCCACTGTCGGCGGTCTATTCAGCCCGGCACCCGTACTCCGCCAGTTGCCGGCGCCGTCGCTCCTGACGCTCGGCGGCGCTCTCGACCAAGGGCTCGTCGTCGTCGGGGGCGACTTCGTTCGCGACACGGCGCCCCTCGATCCCGGCGTCGCGGTTCGCGCCGTCCCGCAGGAGCGCGCACATCGGATCCTCGCGCGGCGCCGGCTGGGGCCGGGCAGGCGGCGGTGTGAGCGACTGAGCGCTCGCAGTCGTCGCCCAGGCAGCGAGAACCAGAACGACCGAAGTGGTCCGGGATCGGATCATCGGCACCTCCCTCGAGTTGGCAGCCGACTTCACCTCACCCTTTCACCGGATCCGGTGCGCTGCATCACGTCGCGGTTGCCGACACTGCTCAGGGCGTGTCGCAAACTCGGCTCCGGCCTTTCCGATCGCGCGATTGTCCGTCGGGCCGGTGTCTCCCCACAGACCGTGGGCAACATCAGGAGATCGCAGGGATGAGGAGAACCATCCACTCCGGCGTTCTCATCGGGCAACGCGCTGGATCGTTCGTTTCAGTGGCTCACCGCTCGCATCAGCTCGGAAGAGGCATTGGGTGCAAACAGGACCGGCGCAATGTAGCTCCACGCGATCAGAACTGCTCCTGCAGTGATGACCCTGATAATGTCCAGCATGATTTGCTCCCTCTTCGCGGTCGAAGACCGCTCGTTGAGCCAATCGATGATGCTAAGCTTTCGCGATATGTTTACGTGAGGCGCCACTACGCGTTTGTAAGGCTGGCGATGTCAAGACGCAGTGCACACGCACAGCGGCTTTGCCGCTACCGCGGGTGCGAAGGCGTGGGCGCGTCGGCTCACGCCCGGCCACTCGTGCATCCGTTGCACCGGGATCCTGATCTCTATCAGCAGATCATCGTCAAGGAGACCCTGCGCGATCTCTAATTGCGCCTCAGGGAAGGTGCCCAGGATCGCGGCCGCGGCAGCGTCGATATGAGCGTCGCGGTCGGGGCCTCGGTCGATCAGCACGTGCTTCAGGATACGTAGCATGACCGGACGGATCGCACAGCCGTTGCGCTGCCGGTAGTGCGTTCAAGCCTCGATCGGGCGCTCCTGCAGGCACTGAAGGCCGTTCTGTGGACCGCCGCGTCTTTCAACACCCCCGATCCCGCCAAAGCCCCCTAACGGGCTGCCATTCGTCGCCAGGGAGCTTCTTTGGCCGAGACTGCGGGACCGGACGCTCTCAGCCTCGTCCTCAACCAAGTGCTCGCGCTCGGCCCCGCCCGTGCCGAGGTCCGACGAGCACTCCTCGCGGAGGCATGGGCCGGCCTCCCAGGCCGACCGGCGTCCTAAATCCCTGGCCTTTGCCATGGGACACCCCTTAGGAGAACGGGATGACATATACCCTCGCCCCCTTGGCTCCCGGTGCTTACGACGTCCTGCTCGATGGTGAGATCATCGCGAGCCTCGTTCGAGAGATGCTGCCGGGCCACCGCTTACCAGCCTGGGAGGTCGAGTTGCTGACGTGGTCGCCGAGCGTGGTGCCACCAGGGCCGTTCCTCAAGCCCGTTCATAGCTTCGCGAGCTTCCCGGACGCGCTGGCGTGGCTTGGAATTCCGGCCACTGATTGGGCGAACTAACGCAATAAGGGCTTTTATCGCACTGCAACATATGTGATTGTGCGGTGCATGAATTCTAGCCTTAGCAGTAAACCTGAAGGTGCAACCTCGAACCGCAGCCGTTGTGTGTCCGTCACCTGCAAATCGTGTGGCACCCTGCCGACCTGCGAGAAAGAGCGGGAACACGTCTACCAGGACCTTTTCTGCTACGCTTGCGGTCAGCAACAGGAGGCGGAACTGGATGACTAAATCCGCTTCTGGGCACTCCCGGTCTATTCGGCCACCCTCAGCTTCACGGGGCTGTGACTGCTTCGGTGAGGTCGGCGAGCGGAAGCTGCGAGTGATGAATACCTGCGGGGGCTGCCTCGGGCGGGTGCGGCACGGGCGGGAAGACATCCAGGAGGCCGCGCGCGACACCGCGGAGCAGACCACCGTACGAGGATCCAAAGTCGACCGGGTGATGGACCGGGACGATGAACGGACGGTTGGGCTTGGCAGTCGACATCGCACTGATCCCTGCGGACGGTCCGCGTGATCCAACCTAGGTAGGTCTGAGCTGTTCCGTGTCGACTTTGGGGTGCGAGAGTGCGGCTGCCGCCCCGACAGAGCAGTCATGACCCCGGGGCAATGCCGAAGCTTGGCCACCGGAGCCTGGATATGCGATGGTCCGGATATGATTGACGACAGCCAACTCCCCTTCGTGATCGAGGTTCTGCCCCTGACCGCGCCTCAGGGGCAGTTCGGCTGGGCGATCCGCAAGCACGGCAAGCTCCTGGAGCGGTCTGACCGGCCGTATGAGACCGAGGCCAAGGCGCATGCCCGGGCGCTCGCAGCGGTGGAGAAGATGGCCCACCCAGGAGCAGGTGACCGGCGCTGATCCGCCTGCGGGTTACCCCTCGCGGTTTGCCAGCCACTCCTCCGCCGCCCGCATCGCGGCCCTGAGATCCCGCCCAGCCTGAGCGATGGCCCGCCGAAGCACCATGCTCCGGGCGGACCGCTGCCCGTGCTTCCAGTTGCCCCGCCGCGCCCTGGCGAGCCCTTCCGGGGTCCGTGGGCCGGTGCTGGCGCCCCCGTGCATCCGACACTTCCCACTCGCAATTGCGGGCCCGCGGCAAGACCCCCCATCCCGACGCCTCGCCCCGCGTCGCGGCGCTGAGAACGCACCGCGCAGCCGCTCGCAGGGACACGGCGCACGGGCGCCGTCGATTGAATTCACCCTCGCCCCCCGGTCTTGCCGCGGCCTGCCCTCCCCGCGTGCGACCGTGCCCGCCACGACCGCCTGTGCGCCCTCGTTGATGTGGTTGTGCTGGACCACTACCACCTGCCGACCGCCCGAGCGCACCCGCTGCAGTGTGAGCATCCCGGCCTGGAACGAGTTGTTCAGCCGGGACACCGTGCCGGCGAGGCGGGCGACCTCGACACACGCGGCCTGCTTCTTCGCGGGGTCAGCGTAGACCATCGCACCCTCAAGCATCTGGCCCATGACCGCCGCCACCTTCATGGACAGGACGTGGGTGGTCCCGAGTTGGTGGGCGAGCATCCGTTCCAGGCTGTCGCGGGCCTGAACAGTGCCGGCCGCGTCGATCGCGACTTCCAGGCTGCCGGCCTGCTGCAGGAGGTCGAAGCGGTTGCGGCTAGCGTCGGCGCCGACAGCGTCCGGATTGGCGAGGGTATCGAGAAGCGCGGGCAGCGCGTCCGAGATGAAGTCCTCGGACGGCAGCAACTCGCCCCCTGCGGCACGGCGCGTGCCGGCCGGAAGCGGCGCCCGGGCTTCTGCCTCCAACCGATCCGAGAACGAGGACGAGGCGCCCATGTCCTCAGCTCGGATGCGGGCAGCGGCCAGGAGGCGGGACCCGATCTTGGGCTTTCGCGTCATGAATACCTCTGTTCCGACACTCAGCATAACTACTTCGAAAACCCTCAGTCTTCCCGCCGACCGACGTTTGATCTCTATTCTCTGTGGGTATGTCAGTGTGTCGGCTTGTGAGTGCGGCTGAGCCTGTGCGGCGCAGCACATGGCACAAATCTCCCCAAGACTATCTTCCTCCGAAATTTTCGCGAGCACCGATGGCACGCCGAAACCGGTGCCGGATTGCTACACGATGGAGCAGGAGGGCCTCATGGTGCGGCTTGTCGGTTTCATGATGTCGACATCGTTTGTGACGTTTGCGAGCGCCACGCTGGCACTGGCTTGCGGATCTGGCCCGTCCACCGTGATTCGCAACGGCAAGCCGTACCAAGTGTACCTGCGCTGCGGCCCGCCGCACCCTCCACTCCCTCCCGAGGAGAAGCAGGTGCGTGCCAAGCAGTTGAAGTACCCGCCGGCGCCGAAGCTCTCCATCATGGAAGATGCCGGCCCGCGTAGGCACCAGCACCGTTCGACAGAGTGAGGGACTGAAGATCATGGATCTTGCAAGCTCCTCTGGTCCGCGGGCTGAAGGCGCCATACCGCAGCTTGTGACGGAACGGCTGCTTCTGCGGCCTCTTTCGATGTCCGACGCGACGGCCACTCAAGATCTGTTCCCGAACTGGGAGACAGTCAGGTTCTTGAGTTCCAAGGTGCCCTGGCCTTACCCGGGCGACGGCGCCCTGCAGTTCATTCGCGACGTGGCTGTGCCGGCGATGGCAGTGGGGCGCGAATGGCACTGGTCGATCAGGCTCCGGGAAGAACCGGAGCGCCTCATCGGCGCGGTGAGCCTCATGGACAAGACAAACTGCAACCGTGCGTTCTAGCTTGCTCCCCTATGGAGAGGGCGAGGGTTCATGCTGGAAGCATCCAACGCTGCCACAGAGTTTTGGTTTGCTCATCTCGGTCGTCCGCTGCTTCGTGAACCAAAGGCCATTGTTAATGAAGCATCCCGTCAGCTGTCGCGTCGCATCGGAATGCGGGTCGTGCAGGTCGGAGAGCAGAATTTTGTGAGCGGGTGACTAGAAGTCGAAGTTTGGGAGATCACACGGACGGAGTGGCTCCTTTACCGTGCAGGTGGTCGCGAGAGGGTCGGCACGGCGGGGAACAAGACCCGCATCGCCGGCTGATGGCCCACGCAAACGCCCCGGCAGCAGCTGGGCCTTAGCTGACCTGCAGGCCGCCGAGCGTGTAGCCGCTCCTCGTTCTGCTCCACGTGAATGACTTGGGTGGTTGCGAAACGCCACAAGCCGCATGATGCCAGACGCCTCCTTTCTGCTCGCGGTCACTACCATGTACACCGCCGATCTTCGGCTGAGGTTGGGAGCCGTGAAGGACCCGATGACCCCCAAGCAGAAGGCCTGGCACGGTCAGCCGCTGAAGGTCCTCCTGCACGATCCGGCGGGTTTCCCTAAAATTGTCCTGCACGAGCATCTAGCAGGATCCTCGGGCGTGACCCAAGAAGAAGCGCATCATCTCTCGACTGGCATCGGGACCGCGCGGGTCGGTGTACGAGCCGCTCGCGCTGCCACCGGACCAAGCATGGCCGCCGCCGTGCAACACCCACTGTTCCAGGATCCCTCGCCCGGCACCATCGGAATAGACCGTGCGCGTGTAGGTCATGCCCCCTGGCGTCTCGCCGCGCATCACGGCTTCGGCCAGTGTCGTGTCCGATTTTGCCTGGGCGATGACATGGTCCCCGTTGACCGGATTGACCGTCCGATCGCCGTCGCCGTGGAATACGATGGTCGGCACTGCCGGCCCGTCCCGCCTCGGCTGAACCGCACCGCCTCCGCTCATCGCGGCGAAGGCCGACGGCATGTCCTTCGCGGCACCACAGGCCAGCCCCGAGTGCACGCCGACCGCCGCGAACAGGTCGGGATAGGTCGCGGCCATGATCGCCGCAGCCGCACCGCCTGCTGACAGACCAGCCACGTAGACCCGGGTGGGATCGGCCGAAAACTCCTCCACGACAGCCGTCGCGATGCCGGCGATCAAGGAGGGCTCCCCCCGTTCGCGCGTCTGGTCCGCGGTGTTGAACCAGTTCCAGCACTTCTGCATGTTCGCGGACTGGGGCTGACGGGGATAGGCGACCAGGAAGGTTTGCTCCTCAGCTAGGTCGTTCATCCGTGTGCCGGCGGCGAAGTCGTCTGGGTTCTGGGTGCAGCCGTGCAGCATGACCACCACCGGGAGTGCCTGACCGGTGTAGCCGCTCGGAACGAACACCTTGTAGGTTCGGCTGCCGGCGGCATTCACGAAGCTCCGCTCCTCGAACCGAGCGCCCTCCGGCACGGGTACCGCGGTCGGACGTCCGGATCCGAGGCCCTCCCCCAGGCCGGAGAAGGCCCGCGGTTTGGCGAGGCGATCGCGCAATGCCCGCATGGTCTCGGAAAGGTCGGGAAAGCCTCTCGGCTGGTCGGCGCGCGCAAACCCGTCAGCCGGCTGCCCCTCCGCCTCGCCCGGGGCCGTCCAGGCGCCCTCCGGTCCTGCGGGAGCCACCATGTCGATGGTCGGCCAGGAGCGCTCGGCAGTCCAACCGCGCCTCGCCGCCTTCCACTCCGGCACATCGTTGCCCGTGCGTGGCGCCGTGCGACCCTGGAGCAGCGCCATGGCCTCCGCAAGCTTGCCTGCCTGGGTGAGGCGGGTCACCTCGGCCATGTCGATATTGGCGAGATTGTTCATGGTCATGATCCTGCGATGCCCCGAGCAGGCGAGAGCGCCAGCCCAGGGGCGGTATGGCGTGAGGTGTCAGGTGATCCGGTCGGCGAGCGCGGCTTTGACCGCAGCGCTCGCGTGGAAGGCGCCGAGCACCTGGACCGAGGCGATGGCCGCGCGAGCAAGGTCGGGCGTGACATCAGCGGCGATGCTGGCGAGGCCGAGAACCTGGATGTGAAGCGGTGATCCGGCAGTGCGGGCCGCTTCCAGATCACGCTTGGAGAAATGCGCCAGCCCGAGGCTGAGCTGCCGGCGCGCCACGGAATGGCGGATCGCCTCTTCCTGGCGATCGAGCTGGTTGCGCACCGCGGTGCGGATGAAGTCCGCGCGGTTGGCGTAGAAGCCGTCACGCACCATGAGGTCGATGCGCCCGAGATCGACGAAGCCGAGGTTGATCGTGATTTTCTCGCTGTCGGGCATCTTCGGCCGCAGCTCGTGCACGTCGCCCGGCATGTGCCCGTCCTCCTCTAACCATCCAATTGGATGGTCAGTAGATGGTGAGCAGCATCCTCGCTGGCAAGGGACGCCGGCCTGTTCGTTCGTCCGGCCCTCTCGAGCTGTCGGGGGGATTGCTCATCGTGAGGTGACGCTGACCTCGACGCTCATACTTTGGAACGCACCGGTCGCGCCGAGGAAGCTGCCGGACACTGGCACGACCTGCCGTATGTCGCGGGCCACAGCGACTGGGATCAGGTTCGCACCGCCCATGCTGCGGTTGGTCGGGTCGAACGTGATCCAGCCCGCGCCCGGCACGTATACTTCGCCCCAGGCGTGCGTCGAACCGGCATCGGCGGAACCCACCAAGGTCCGGGTCGGATCATGGAGATAGCCGGAGACGATCCGCGCACCGAAGCCGAGGCTGCGCACGGCTTCGACGAACAGGGTCGCGAGATCCCGGCACGACCCCTGGGCGGATAACAGGGTATGGCTGGGCGACTGGGTGCCCTCATCCTCGCGAGCTTGATAGGCGGTGCTTCGGGCGACGCCGGCACTCAGGTCCTGCAGCAGCGACAGGGTGTCGGTCGGATTGCTCGCGACGAAGCCCTGTGCCCAGGCTCTCAGCTCGCCCTCGTCAGGGTGTTGCTGCACCGTGAGGAGGCCGAGGTCGCCCCATTCGTCGTCGGAGTACCGGAAGGGATAGGAGGCGGCGGAGGCCGTGATCGGGAAGACCGGGTAGGCTGCCGCTGAAAGCGCGACCCGCGAGACGCTCTCGATCACGAGAGTATCCGACGCTTGGCTGAACGTGGCCGTCGCCACGGCATTGCCGAACACGTCGTTGGACCAGCTCAGCGTGGCCTCGGGCATCGCGGTGATGCTGCTGGTCACCAAGCGCACGTCGCGGCCCTCACGAGGCCGCAGCATCAGCCGATGAGGCCCAAGGGCCACGGAATGACCGTACCGATAAACGGTCCGGTGCTGGATGTGCAGGTCGACCATCGCGTGCTCCTCGCGCCGACGAAACAGCACCGATGCTCTGGCTGTGAGCCTCGCCCGGTTGCTTTCCGCTCGAATGTTTGGCCCCGACGATCGTCGAAGCTGCGGCTCGGGGCGCCTCCGATTTAACGGACACGGACGAGGAAAGCTGTCATGGTGCTCGCGTAAGGATAGAAGGTTGGCCGGATGACGGACCGCTCGATCGAACTGGACGAGCGGCGCGGGATGGCCGCTCAGAAGGCCACGACGCTCCGCCGTGGGCGAGCCGCCGTGAGAGCGCAACATGCGGACTTTGTCGCGCGCCAGCACGATCTCGAAGCCAACCTGTTCGCCGCGCGAGCCGCGACGTGGCCGGAAGCGGCTGAGAAGGCCCGATACCTGCTGGAGCGGTTCACTGCCTTGCCGTCCTGCGACGATCCTCGTTTGAAGAGCATGGTGGCTGCCGTGCTTGCTGATTTCACGCGCCTGTCGGAGCCGGTCACGCCTGACGGACGAGACGTGAAAGCCCCCGACGTCTGACCACGGAGGTCCTCATGAGTGGCGATCGCACGCGCGGAAACCGCGAAGCCAAGAAGCCGAAGAAGGAGAAGCCGAAGACCATCGCGGCTGCTCCGAGCACCAAGGGCCAGACGGTCACAACCGCTAAGGCTGGCGGCAAACACTGACGCCTGCACGGGGTGCGCGTGCTGCACCTGGGCCGGGCGGACCGCCGGAGTTGGAGTGCCCGCTCAAGGCCCTACGAACATGCATTCGGTCGCGACCGGAGCAAGGCAGCGAGGGCAGTTCGCCTAGATGCCTTGCTATTGGAACTGAAGCGGCCCATAATAGACAGATCGATCTTTGGCCGGACTTCCGGGCCTCGTCGCCCCGCTGAGCGGGGCGCGCGCTCAGACACTCTCCCAAATTCTATCGATAATCCGAGCCTTGGCGCTGCTGATCGCGTGCCAAGCTCACGCCCACACTTGCGAAAATATGGATACGACGATGAGCATCGGCACCGTGAAGTGGTTCAACGGCCAGAAGGGCTTCGGTTTCATTCAGCCGGAGGATGGCAGCAAGGACGTATTCGTTCACATCTCGGCCGTCGAGCGGTCGGGCATGCACAGCCTCGCCGAGGGCCAGAAGCTCTCCTACGAGCTGGAAACTGACCGCCGCAGCGGCAAGCAGTCGGCAGGCAATCTCCGCGCGGCGTAGCCCGCTCTACCAAGGTGCGGGTCTCCCACCCGCACCGCTTACTCCCCCGAGCAGCCCGAATTCTACTGGATACCTAAGTGAATTTTACATTTATTAGCACTACTGATTGCCAACCGACGTTGAACGATACTGAGACCTTCCAAGTTGAGCGGATTTGGAAGCAGCGGGCGGATGAACGCCTCGATGTCAGTCATCTCATCGATCGTACCTACCGCTACCATTCGGTGCGTGAGCTGCGCTGGCACCTCGCCGACCGGTTCTCAAGCCCCGTCCGCTCCCTCAGCCTGAGCCGGGCCTGATCGATGGCCGGGTTCAAGGAAGCCCAATTCGACGAACGACTGAAGTCCTCCGCCGATGCCCGGCGCGCCATGCTGGTGCGCTCCCAAACACGAAGCCCTGCGGAGGACGATGCGCTCGCGGCCCGGCGCGCCGAGCGTCAGGCGGTTGCCGAGGCGCGTACCACGCGGCTGGCCGAGCGGGAGGTCGCCCGGCAAGTGGAAGCAGCCCGCCTGCGGGCCGAGCAGGCCGCGATGCGCGAGCAGGTAGCAGCGGATCGGGTGCGTGACGCCGCCGAGGCGTCAGCCCACGCGTCGAAGCTTCAGGCCGACCAGAAAGCAGCGCGGGACGCGCGGTATGCGGCGCGCAAGGCGCGTAAGCGCGGCTGAGCAGAAGTCACAAGTCGCTTGAGCGCGGCACACCATTCGCCCACCTGTCAGGAGTACTCGTCCATGTCGCACAAACTGAAACTGCATCAGCACGTGAAGATGCTCCAGGCCGGCTTCTCGGACAACCTGGCGAGTAGCGGCGAGGTATTCGAGATCGTGCGGCTGATGCCGCTGGATCGCGGCGGGGAAGCCACCTACCGGATCCGCTCCCGCATGGGTGAGCGGGCAGTGCGGGAGAGCGAGATCGCACCCGCCCGGTGAGTGCAGGTTGCGCTCACCACCACCGATCCGGGCATGCCCTTGTGTCCGGCCGCGGGTGTTCGACCGGGCGAACCTGAAGAGAGAGGCCGGACATGGCCAAGAGCCCCGTCACCGGCGCAGCGCGCAGCCCCTCGAACGAGGAGTTCAAGGAGCGCGTGGCGCGGCTCGCCCCCTCGCCCGGCAAGCCGGCGAGCGCTCTCCGCTCTTCCCGAGGCAAGGCGGCTTACAAGCCCCAGCGCTCGGAGAGGTCGGCGGAGGGGACCTCCGGCGACAATGCGGCCGCCGGCTCAGGGGCGGCTGGCGATGAGCGCGACAGGGAGAACTGAGGTCGGCCGGTAGCTCACAGCCGGCCGCTGCGGCGCTCTCCCTGATCGCTGACCCACCTATGCCCAGGTTCAGGGTGCCGACGCGCCGATGCACACGTTCAGGATCACGATCCTCACCCCCGCGGGAAGGCTCTCGCTCCGGCGCGACAGTGCTGGAGCAGCGATCGCGAACGCACGTGCTCTGGAAAGAGAAGGAGTGGGTGAGGTGTTCATCACCCCACCCGGCGGACAGCCGATGTCGCTGAAGGACTTCGTCGCATCCGCGGCGGACACTCAGCCCCCGCTCACTGCCCCTGAGAACGCTCGTTCCTGAATGCGCCCCGTTATGCCCCGCGCGGCGTGAGCGAGGCTCACGGTCCATCTTTCCCGCTCACCACCCTCGTGACAATGGTCGCGATCACGGCCGCGAAGGCCGTGGCTACGATGGCCAGGGCAGGGTCGTTGGGTATCTTGAACACCCACACGACGAACGTTGCTGCAGCCCAAAGGACGGCCCGGAGATGGGCCGCCCAGTTGGCCCTTTCAGGCGTCGGCCTTCCGCCGCCGCCCGCGGCTTCTCGTCGGTTCGGCCATGATCTTAGCAGCCCCGGCGGTCCGCTTCACTCCCACCCGATTGGGTCGGATCTGGCCGAGCCCAAGGTTCTTGGCGAGTTTGGGGCGCGCGGCGGCGTAGCTCGGAGCCACCATCGGGTAATCCGACGGCAGGCCCCACTTCTTGCCGTAGTCGTCGGGCGTGAGGCCGCGCCCTGACAGGTGCCGCTTGAGTGCCTTGTAGGGCTTGCCGTCCTCAAGGCTGATGATCGCGTCCGGCGTGACGCTCTTCTTGATCGGGACTGCCGGTGTCAGCTTAACCGGCTCCGGCTCGGCCGGCTTTCCGAGAGCGCCAAGAGCCTGATGGACGCTCTGGATCAGCGCCGGCAACTGGCTCATGGGCACGTTGTTGTGCGACACGAGCGCCGAGATGATGTCGCTGACCAGCTCAATTGGTGGCGTTGCTAATTCTTCGTTCATAGATGTTCTCTGATATCAATTAATAGAAACTCGTATCTTAACCGCTGGCGGGTCAACTCGCGAAGATCAAGAAAGTTGGAAGAAAAAGGATTAATCCGCGACGATCGGCAGCTTCTCAAGGGGAATACGACCAGCGAAACAGGTCGCGCATGGCCTTGCGGCTGAACAGGCTGAGCCAGCGCCGCCGATGCTCGGGCCGGTCGTGGAGCATGTGGCAGCGCTGGCTTAAGGTGGAGAGGTTCTCGTCCGAGTTGTCGGCGGTGTCGTGGTTGCGGTGCGCCGCCGCCAGCATCACCCGGGTCGTGCGAACCTCCGCCAGCAGGTTCACGGCCGGAGAGCGCCGCAGAGGTCGTCCCCGGCCGTTCCGCCACGTGCTAGAGCAGGATCCGATCACGTTGCAATCGGGTACCACTCTAGGTCTTTGGTTTTTAAGCGTTTTCTGCGACGAACCGGTATCCACTTCGTCGGAAAATGCTCTAGCCTCCGCGTCCCACCAGCGCCCGTCCGAGAGGCACACGACCCGCTGCAGGTGCGGCCGGCCGCAGCCCTCGCAGCGCCCGCCCGCGCGCCGGAAGCGGATCACCGCCGAGAGCTGGGGCCAGTCGATCAGGTAGAAGCCCCGGTGCTCGCGTCGAATGGGCATCCATTCAACTACCCCCGAGGTGCCTTTACAGGGCCAACGTTTGCGGCTTTCCTGTCAATAAGGTTGGCCGAGACGCGGTCGGCAACCAGCAGGGATCTAACCCTGGAGCCATGCAAGGGGAGGCAATGCTGGGCCTGGAGCCGCTCCACCATGAGTGGACCGACCTGCTGAAAGCCGAATTGGCTCAAGCTGCCGAAGCCCGGGAAGCTTACGCGCGGCGGCGGTCTGCCAATGAAGCGCGCGCGCGTGCCATTGCCCTCAGTCGCGTTGTTCAAGCTGAGATCATTCCGCGTCTGATAGTGCGGCACTGTACGGATCCGCAGCCATCAATTGATATTCTGCCAAAGCCAGATACTAAGCTGATCACAGAATTCACCGACCTCGTTCTTAAACAAGATGTAAAAAATCTTGTCGCAGCTTTCGCCGAACTGATCGACAAGGGCTACTCAGCTGATTGTCTGTTTCTCGACCTGCTCGCCCCCTCGGCGGCTTTGCTCGGACGGCTTTGGGACGACGATCTGTGCGACTTCGCGGAGGTAGCCGCAGGTCTTGCCCAGCTGCAGTTTCTGCTGGCGATGTTTCGCATGGACGGAGGCGTCACGCCGTTCAGCGACAAGCGTCGCATCCTCCTCATGGGCGCGCCCGATGAGCAGCACACGTTCGGCGTCGCCATCATCGAGCAGTTCATGCGAAAGGCCGGCTGGCATGTCGTGAGCGGTCTTAACTCCAGCCCGCGGCAGATCGCCGCGTTGGTGAGTTCACAGTGGTTTGCCGTGGTCGGCCTGACCCTCAGCCGTGTGACGCACCTCGATCAGTTGGCCACCGCGATCTGCGCCGTGCGCCGGGTATCCTGCAACCGCTCGATCGGCGTCATGGTGGGCGGGCCGGTCTTCCTTCAGCACCCCGAGTTCGTCGAGCGGGTCGGCGCTGATGCCTCCGCCGTGGACGCCCCGACGGCCGTTCTCCTGGCTCAGCGACTGCTCTTCGATGCGAGCGCTGGCCAGTAGCGTGCAGGCGAGGTCGCGGCACTCAACCTGTCGGACTTATCCTATTACCGCGGACGCAACTAAATTGCTTCACTCTTAAATATAGCCACGTAATAAATGCTGTGTGGCTCATTAGCTTGCACGATTTCTCCACGAGAGTGCTAAGCCAACGGGCATGTTCGGGCATGCACGAGAGTTGAAGTCGATCACCGTCGCTGGAGCCATGACCTGTGGCGCCTGCGGGATCTGGATCGACTGCATGCGATGTGGCCGGAGCATCTCGACGCCGATGAGCCGGTGGCCGGCGAGCATGCCGGTGTCGGCCCTAGCCCACTATCTCCGGTGCGATGACTGCGGCAGCCCTCGCGTAGAGACGTGGCCGGACTGGCGCGGACGGCGACCGCTATACGATGCTTAAGGCCATGGCCTTCCGCATGATCCACGACCCTGCAAAGCCAAGGCTCAGAGAAACCCTGTTCCCGAGACCCCTTGAACAGATTGGCCCGGCGGATGTAGCCGACTACCACTCTTGGATCCTTGTGCCCCGACTGCTCCATGATCCGGGCCATGTCCGCTCTGCGCTCCGCGGCCGTCGTGATGAACCCGGCCCGCAGGGAGTGTGCTCCGAACGACGACGTATCCAGCCCCGCAGCCGCGGCGTACTGCGTTAGGATCGCGGCGACGGACTGCGTCGGGAGGCGCGCAGGGTTAGCATCCCGCATCGTCATTCGAACCCGCCCCGACCGTGACACCGGCCGGAACACGGGTCCCGACGTGATGCCGCCTTCGTTCAGCCACTCGCGGACTAAAGCGACCGGCCGCACGAACCGGACATGAGGGATGACCTTCTCGAACCCCATGCCCTCCTGATCGGTCTTCGACCGGTGCACCGTTACCCGCGGGCCCTCGGGATCCTCCTGCAGATCCTCGACGTCGAGGGCGACCAGCTCACTCCGGCGGAACGCGCCCGCGAAACCGTGCGCCAGCAGCGCCCGATCGCGCTTGCCGGTGAGCGTCTGGGGCGTGTGCATCAGCAGGGCCGCGACCACGTCCACCGTTGCCGCGGCGTTGCGGGCGGGGGCCGCCCCGACCTTGCGCCTGATCCCCTTCATGGTGGCACGCACCACCTCGTCCTCGGTCGGATCCGGCGCCCTGACCAGCTTGCGCGCGTAGCGGATTGCGGCGAGCCGGCGCCTGATCGTGGAGACGGCGCGCCCTGCCTCCGCCTCGGCCACCAGGAAGGCCGCGCCCCCCTCGGGGCTGGCCGGCAGAGAGTGGAAGCCCTACTGGCGGCACTACGCGTCGAACGCTGCCACGTCGGTGCGGTAGGCCCGCTGCGTCGCCGGAGCCTTGGATGCGCGCTGATACGCCTGGACGAGGTCCGCGGCCTCGGCCGGCAAGCCGCCGCCATTAAAACTAGTTGGAAGGGTTTCAGACTTGAGCGTCATGACACCACAGCTTCTGGGATAACAGGACTGACGTGCCGCCAGCGGTTCAGCTCCTGATCGATCGCCCTCTCCGTGCCGGCCAGAAACTCACCGGCCGATAAGCCTGGACTGAGAGCGGCAAGGTAGCTCACGACTACAGTGCCAGCCTGTGCCGCAGAGCCGCCTGGCCAGAACAGCCCTGAATTCACCGCCACGGGAACAACCGGCAGCTCGAGCCTGCCGTAGAGCAGTTCCACGCCGCGTTTGAACCGCAGCGGATCGCTGATCGAGCCCCGCGTACCTTCGGGGAAGATCAGCACCGATCGACCGGCGGCCACGGCCTCCCGGCCCATATCAATCATCGTGCGCAAGGCCTGGGTGCCATTGGCTCGGTCGATGATGATCATCGGCGAACGTCGCAGGAACCAGCCAACCACCGGGATTGCGAGCAACTCGCGTTTGGCGACGATTGCGACGTCCGGGACCAGCACTAGGAAGGCCAGCGTTTCCCATGCTGACTGATGGTTGGCGACGATCAGGCAAGGTCGAGATGGGATGTGCTCACGACCTTCCTCAACGTAGTCCAGGCCAACGATGTGGCGCAGGCCCGCAAGGATGCCGCGCGCCCAGAGCCTCGTGGCAGCGCGGATCGGCCGAGGCGGCGCGCCGGCCAGAGCAAAGAACCCTAGCGGAACGAGGAACAAGGCTGTCCAGATAGCCCAGTACGCGTTGAACGAATGGGAGCGGATGCGTGTCACAAGATAGCCTCGGGTATGAACCGGAGTGGGTGACGGCTGCCGGTGCAGAGCGCCACGGAGAAAGCCTCTAGTTCGGGGGAATGGATCTTGTGGACGCGGGACGCAAGGCGGCATCGCGGCGGCAATTCCCTCGTATAGCCGAGGCTTCATTTCATTACCTCACTTGCGATCCGGCTCGCTCAAAATCATCGAGAAGGTCGGTTCCATACGCCGCGCTTATGCGAACCGCGCCGCTTAGGAGCGGCAGGTCCAGACCTGGTTCCGTAAGCTGCCCTTGCGCGAATCAACGGGAGTGCCCCGAGGCGATTGCCCACTTCGAACGGCTGCTGTCGGATGTCGAGCGGCCATTCCGGCGGCACGGGTCGAAGGTCTGGAAGTGGCGCATAGCCGACTGACCCTGAACTGCCACTCGTCACTTCCAGGGCGGCGGGGCACCTCGGAGCATCGCGTTCCAGTCGGCCGCGATGTCCTGAAGCGTCACCCGGGACCAGTAGACTACCGCCGCTGGGTCCGTCACATCCTCGTCGAGTGACTCCCGGTAGCGGCGGGCCGCCTCAGCCAGCTCCTCCGATGTCATCTCGACCGGCTCGGCCGTGCGGGCGGCCTCGAGTCGTTTCAAGCGCTGGGACAGGTGAGCGTTGCACATGGTGCTCTCCTCATGCGGGGTAGGGGGAGCCATCAACCTCGACCGCTCGTCTGCGCTGCACCGGCTTCCAGGGCGTCGAGGCGGGCCGCGAAGTCGCGGGTCTCGATCGCTCTGACGTGGACCTCGACGATTTTGCCGAGTTCGGCCGCTTCGGACGGCGTAAGGTCGCCGCGCGCCACGGCCTCCAGGAGCGCAGCGGTCGCCCTGGTCACGTCGGCGCTGCCCTCAATCGGCGGCAGGGCGAAGGGCACGGGGCGGTCCTTGCGGACGGGCAGCAGGCGGTCCAGGCACAGCCTCAAGGCCGTCGTATCCCCGCTGTTCGCAAGCTCGATCGCCGTGCGGGTCAGACCTTCCGCCTCACCGGCCAGCAAAGCTTCCATGGCGATCGTCGTCTTATGGCGCGCGCCCTTGGGGCGGCCGGCCGGGTTGCCGCTCTTGCCCTTTTGGAAACCTCGCCCGCGCTCAGTCATCACACGGCTCTATTCGGTTGGATGGCATAGGATGATCAGCTGGCCCGCTGAAACAACAATGCGGCAACAACGGTACGGTGGATTCGCTCCGTCGAACTGTTCATCCACCGGGTGGACGGATTGCTGCTTGGCACACGCATGTCTCGCGGACCGGTCAGACGCCGAGCCTCAAGGTGAAGCGGAGGCTCTGCGGCACGCGGTCGAGCACAGGGGCTGGCGGAGCGGTCTCCCGGAACGCCTCCGTCACGAGGTGGCCCGTCACGTCCCTGAGTGGCAGATCGTGAACGCCTCGGTTGCTCATGCCGCGAAGACGGCGAACGAACACGAAGTCCCCGGCCAGGATCACGTGCCCGCATCGGCGCAGGAACTCCACGTCGGCGCCGACGGGCAGGTCGCAGGGGCACTGGACGCTAAAGGTCAGGTACCGGCCAGTCGGCGCGGTCGGGCGAGCCTCCTCAAGGCGCTCCAGCCGGCTGGAGAGATTGTTCATGAATGACCTCGACCATTGTGCGAGCGGAAGCGATGCAAATGAAAGCGTCGCTCCACGATGCCCCCCGGAGTTCCGCAAGTACCGCGTGAGCGCTGCGCGGCATGCAATCGCGCGTTCCGAAAAACTTGCTGCCTGCGCCGCGAAAGCCATAAGCGAGCGTTCCGATAGCCTTATTGGCCAATCCCTGGACAAGATAGCACGCCGTCAACAGCAAGCCACTGATGTGAAAGGCTTCATTGTATTCCACTGAAGTTTTTTATTTGCCCTGCGTGGGCGAAGACATGATGATCGGGGCGCCGAGAGAGGAAAAATCGGCGGTTGGGGCGGTGCGTGGGCGCCACCTGCCGAGCAGCCGCTCCGCCTCCCGTCAGCCGTCGCATGGAACCGTCAGAGCATGACGCATGACGCTCTCTGACGCGTCATCGCTGTTAATCGCCCCACACGCACGCGCGTGTATGAGCGTGGAACGGCAATGACGCGTCATCATCCGTCATGCGTCATCCCTCCCCCATCGTATGGCTTCAGCCGGATCCCCCGAAAGCCTCGGCCGTACTCCGTCCGGTACGGAACGAGGCCCTTGCGTCGCAGGGCAGGGGTGAAACTCTTGAGAGTGCCGGGCACGTCGCCCGCGGCTCGCGCGTAGTCCGACCAGCTTTCGAACAAATCGGCGCTGCGCTCCCACACCCGAGTCTCTCCGGGTCGAAGTTCACATCTCTCAGCCAGCCACTGCCCCATCAGATCCTGCTCGGCGAAGTACGCCTCGGTGGCCTCCGTCACGCTCGCAGGCCGCACGAGACCATTCTGCTGCCAGTCGAGGCATCCCTCAATCATCCACCGCAGGATCGCCGGCCACTCGGCTTTCAGCTTGTGCTCAAGTTGCGTGTCGGGCCGCTCGGGCTTGCGGGTGAACGGCACGATGTTGAATCGGCGGCGGGCCGCATCGTCGACGTTGCGGAGCAGCGGCTGGTGGTTGCCGACGATCATCAGCTTGAACGTCGGCGTGAAGGTGAAGAAGTCCTGCCTCATGAATCGGGCGGTCACGGGGTCGCCGCCGGTGAGTTGCTTGATCTTCGCCTCGGCCCAGGCGCGATCCTCCTCCGTCTCGGAGGCGGTGACGAGACGGGCCCCGCGCAGCATCGCCATGTCGGTAGGGTGCTTGTCGCCCTTGGACGCCGTGAACGTGTCCATCGCGGCGATCTTCGCGTACTCGGCCAGGATGCCGGTGACCACGTTGAGGAAAACGCTCTTGCCGTTCCCCCCGGGGCCGTAGACGAACACGAGCGCGTGCTCGCTCACGGTGCCGGTCAGCGCGTAGCCGCACCACTGCCGCAGGAAGCGGATCAGACCCTCATCGCCGCCCGTAGCCTGCGAAAGGAAGGCGAGCCACAGAGGGCAGTCCGGCAGGCGTGCCGGGGCGACGGCCGTGAGCTTCGTGATCCGCTCGGCTTGAAGCGCCTCTCGCAGGACGCCCGTGCGCAGGTCCACCGTGCCGCCGGGCGTGCCGAGCAGCCAGGGATCCGCATCCCACGCCTCGGCGGTGACGGCGAATGCCGGATCGGAGCGGGCGAACCGCTCCACACCGGCCGCGAAGCTCGTCTTGCTGGCCTTGAAGCGGAAATCGGCGTCCTCGTTCACGATCAGCCGCCGCACCAGCTCGCGCGCCCACTGAAAGGCCATGCCGACGCGGTTCTGGCGCCATGCCACGCCGGTCCACTCGAACCACGCGCCGGTGTCGTGGCAGAACCGCAGCCGGTCGCCGTAGAGTTCGGCGAACTCGCAGGCGGCGCTATCCTCCGTGACGATGTCGTTGCGAGTAGGAGCGGCTTTCGAGCGCCGCTTCTTCGGCTTCGCCTCTGCCCCGCCGTCTCCATAGGGCGGCCACTCCGGCTGCGGGCCGAGGTTGAGATCCATCTCGTCGAAGGCGTCCCGATCATCCGTCATCGGAACTCCTCCAAGGCCTCCGCCGCGGGCCCGCCACCACGGCGCTCGGTGTCTCGGCGCTTGGCCTCGCGCAGCATGGCCAGGAGCCCCGTGGCCTGCCGGAGTGCGGCGACGGCGCGCCGCGTCGAGTAGTCGAGGCCGGCATCGTCGAGTGCCGCAGCGTAGTCGGCCCCCATGCCGGCGTAGAACTCGACCATGCTGAGGCATTCAGCGGCGCACGCGCGGACCATCTCCGCGCTGCCGTGGCTGATGTGGTCAGTGTTGCGGGGGGAGGCGCTCATTCGGCGGCTCCCCGCTCACGATTCCAAGCGTAGTTCTGTAAACGCCGCTGGAACTCGCGGCACCAGTCGATCGCATCGACGCTCGGCCACGAACCGGCGTTCAGGCCGAATCCTGAGTACGGCGCGTCCGGATGCAGGGTGGGCGCCCGGCGTCGACACTCACCGGTCGGCCGCCGGCCGATCAGATGTCCGGCTTGGTCGGACACCAGGACGGTGTCGATCGGTGCAAAGGCCTCGCAGTTGCTGCAGACGCGGTCACGCGTCGGCGGGGTCAGCACGGGAAGGCGCTCTATCGAGTCGCGGTCGGTAGAGGCGCTCATGCGCGCCTCCCGTTCCAGCCCTCTGCGAGCGCGAAGACGAGCTCGGCGTAGAGCCGGGCGCGTTCGGGCGGCAGACCAAACCGCGAGGCGAGGTACTGCTCTTGCAGGATCGGAGCGCTTGGCGCATATCTCTCGGTGCTGACTTGCCGGAAAGCATTCGAGAGACCCGCCGTCGCCCCGCGATGAGCGGGTTTCTTCATGGCTCAAGCAGACTCCTTCGCCAGTGCCGCCTGTGCGGCCGGTCGCAGCGCTTCGGGGAGTGGGTTCTCTCGAATGTCCCGGCGCCAGTCGTCCTCGTCCTCGGGGAAGATCAGGACGCGACGGCCGACGTGCGTCATTCTCGGCGCACGCCCGATCGCCTTGAGGTAGTAGAGCGAGCTCTTGCCGATGTTATTTCGGTGACAGAATCCCGTGATCGACGGGTCGAGACCTATGTCGTGCCTTGTATCTTTCGGCGCATAGCCGACCGCAGCCGCAACAGCGGTTTCGGTCTGCATGCGAACACTTTTGCGAGGCATGGGCCAACTCCGCAAATCCACGGGAACCGTGGTGGAGTGAGCATGTCTCGCCCTGAGGATGGGCGGGAGCCCCGAACTAGCTCATGTGCTTATTCGTTCAGGCCTGCGGCGACTCGCTGGCCTTAACCGGCCGCTTCTCAGTCCTGAGATTTTTGCACCACTCTGAAACTTTTTTTGTAAATGGCTTGATATCTCTCTCTAGAGCGTTTGCCGTTCAGTTAGAAATAGCTTGGCTTGCGGCTCAGTCGGCATCGTAGCCCGACGCAGCGATGATGCGGCCGCACTCCCGTGGCTTGAAGCAGCGCAGGATGCGCTGGACGGCCCGATACAGAGCCTCCTCGCTGCGCGCTGCCGCCTTGCGCAGCAGCGCCTTGATCTTGGCAAACACCTGTTCGATCGGGTTGAAGTCTGGCGAGTAGGCGGGGACATACAGGATCCGCGCTCCCACCTCCGCGACTGCCTCGCGCACCCCCTCCACCTTGTGGGCCGACAGGTTGTCGAGGATCACCGTGTCGCCCGGGCGCAGGCTCGGCGCCAACTCCTCCTTCACGTAGGCCAGGAATGCGGCACCGGTCATCGCGCCGCGGCGCAGATGCGGGGCGACCAGCCCATCGCTGCGCAAGCCCAGCACCAGCGTCGTGCTCGCCCAATGCCCGTGCGGGGTCGCCATCCGGCATCGTTCGCCGCAGGGCGCTCGCCCGCGCAAACGCGCCATCTTGGTGTTGACCCCGGTCTCGTCCACGAACACCAGCCGCTCCGGATCCAGGTCGAGCTGGTCCTCAAACCACGCCTCGCGGACTTCCTTCACGTCTGGGAGTTGCTGCTCGGCGGCATGCGCTGTCTTTTTTTATATGTCAGGCCGTGCCGCGTGAGCAGGCGCGCGATCGCGCTGAGCGAGGTCTTGACCCCGCGCCGGGACAGACGACCCTTCAACTCGGCCAGCGTCAGGTCGGGCGTCCGCGCGACCTGGTCGAGCAGAACCGAGGCGTGCTCTTCGAGATCAGCCGAGCGACGGTCCCCGCCCATGGGGGCAGCTGCTAGCGAACCGTCGCAGCTCAACTGGGTGCGCCACCGGCTGGCACTGGCTGGGCTGACGCCGAACCGCTCGGCGACTTGCGAGCAGGACAAGCCCTGCTCCAGAGCAGCAACGACGCGACGACGAAGATCGACGGACAGGGCGGCAGGCACGGTTCCTCCTCGTGCACCTGAGGATTGATCTCCACCAGGTAACATCCACATAGGAGCGGGACCACGTCCAGCCAAGCGAAGCCATTTCTACCTGAACGATAAATGCTCTA
>NZ_JBSVZN010000038.1:0-86400 GCF_054052225.1 Methylobacterium sp. JK268
CCACCCGGAACGATGCGGACGTCGAGGGTCTTTGCGGCGACGTCCACTCCACAGATGATCTGGGTCACGGTAACCTGCCTTGTGCGTGCGATGGGCGATCAGGCGACTGTCCGGTCGTGCGTGACAGTGGCGACGGTCCCAAAGCTCACCAGCGGTTGCAGCCAGAGGGGGCGCGGGAGCCGTCCGCCACGCGCGGGGACCGGCGGCCGCCGGTCCCCGCGCAGCCCTCATCACATCATCCAAAAGGGCCGGCTTCCAGATACAAGGGGGCCGTGCCGGATGTGGCTCCTCCGGAACCGCCCCCTCACCTTCGGGCCGATCGCTTCGCGATCGGTGCGCCGCCTCGTCTCGCCCCCGGCAAGGGGGGCTCGACCCTCTCCCCGCACGCGGGGAGAGGGCATGCGAACCACCCGAAGTGTGAATCCGCAACCCCGCATGAGGGGGAGGATCACGCATCGCGTCTCCGGCACTCCGGCGGGCCGCCTCAGTGCCCGACCGCCTGGGCACCGCCTTCGCGCTTGACCGATTTGAGGATCATGGCGAGCGGGATCGCCGAGGCCGACACCATCGCGAGCACCCAGAACACGTCGATATAGGCGAGGAAGGCCGACTGCGTCGCGACCTGCTGGCCGATCCAGGCGACCGCCTGGTTCTGCGCGTCGACGCTCGATCCGCCCTGGCTGGCGAAGTAATCCGTCGCGCGCCGCAGCGTCTCCTGGTAGGCGGGCGCGGAGGGCACGACGTGCTCCACGAGCCGGCTGGTGTGGAATTGCTGGCGGTAGGCGAGGACGTTCTGGGCCAGCGACACGCCCATCGACCCGCCGACGTTGCGCGCCACGTTGATCAGGGCCGAGGCCTGGTCCGTCTGCTCCCGGGAGATCCCCTCGTAGGACGCTGCGGTGATCGACAGGAAGATCATCGGCAGGCCGATGCCGATGTAGATCCGCGACCACACGAAGAACCCGAAGTTCAGGTCGCCGTAGAGGTTGGTCAGATCATACATGGCGAAGGCGATGATCGTCGCACCCGCCGCGATCAGGTATTTCGGCTGCACGAAGGACGAGACGCGGCCGATCACGAACATCATCAGGCAGGTGACGAGGCCTCCCGGGGAGAGCGCGAGGCCGGCCCAGGTCGCGGTGTAGCCGAAGTAGTCCTGAAGCACCTGGGGCAGGAACTGCGTGGTGGCGATCAGGATCGCGCCCGTCGCCATCATCACGAGGAAGCAGGAGCCGAACTGGCGCCTGCCGAGGAGGCGCAGGTCCACCACCGGGTTCTTGCGCGTGAGTTCCCAGGGGATCATCGCCACGAAGGACACCACCATCAGGCAGGCGAAGACGATGATCAGGGTCGAGCCGAACCAGTCCTTGCGCTGGCCCTCGTCGAGGACGACCTCGAGCGAGCCCAGGAACGTGGCGACGAGGAGAAAGCCGACAAGGTCGAACTCGACGCCCTCGCGGCGCATGCGGCGGCGCTCCTCGACGGCCGATTTCGGGTCCTGCACCAGGATCTGGATCAGCACGAGGGCGAGCACGCCCACGGGCGCGTTGATCAGGAAGCACCAGTGCCAGGAATAGGTGTCGGAGAGCCAGCCGCCCAGCGTCGGGCCGACCACCGGCGCCACCACGATGGCGACCCCGTAGAGCGCGAAGGCCTGCCCACGCTTCTCGGGCGGGAAGGAATCCGCCAGGATCGACTGGGCGAGGGGCGCCATGCCGCCGCCGCCCAGCCCCTGCAGCACGCGGAAGAACAGGAGCGATTCGAGGCTCCAGGCGAAGCCGCACAGGACCGACGAGACGGTGAAGAGCCCGATCGCCACCATGAAGAAGGCCTTGCGGCCGTAGCGCTTGGCGATGAAGCTCGACGCCGTGAGCACGATGGCGTTGGCGACGAGGTAGCTCGTGACCACCCAGGCCGCCTCGTCGGGGCCGACCGCGAGGCCCCCCGAGATGTAGCGCAGCGCGACGTTCGCGATGGTGGTGTCGAGCACCTCCATGAAGGTGGCGATCGCCACCACCACCGCGACGATCCAGGGATTGTGGTCGCCGGCCGCGCTGTCGGCCGGGGACATCCCGCTCACCGCACCCTCACGGTCGGGACGACCGAGAGGCCGGGACCGATCGCGACGTCGTCGGGCCAGCGCGCGACCACGATCTTCACGGGGACGCGCTGGACCACCTTCACGTAGTTGCCGGTGGCGTTCTCGGCCGGGAGCAGGCTGAAGGCGGTGCCGGAACCGGGCTGCACCGAGTCGACCGTCCCGGAGATCTTCCGGTCCGGATAGGCGTCGATCTCGACGTCGACGGACTGGCCCGGCCGCATGTCGGTGATCTGGGTCTCCTTGAAGTTCGCCGTGACCCAGATTTCGTCGGGCACGAACATGCTGAGCGCTTGGCCCGCCTGGGCGTACTGCCCGACCGCGCCGGTCAGGCGCACGACCCGTCCGGACTGGGCCGCCGTGATCGTGGTGTAGCCGAGGTTCAGCCGGGCCTGCGCCTCCTGCGCCCGCGCCTGGGCGAGGCTCGCCTCGGCGCTCGCCTTCTGGGCCTCGAGCGAACCGATCTGCTTCTGCGCCACCGTCACCGCGGCTTTCGCCCGCGACAGGTTCGCCTGCTGCTGCTGCAGGTTGGAGGTCGATTGCTGCGACTGCTGCACGCTGCCGGCGCCGCGCTGGGCGAGGTCCTGGTAGCGGGCGGCGTCCTGGCGGGCGAAGCCGAGCGCGGCGTTGGCCTGCTCGACCTGGGCCTGGGCCTCCTCGATGCTGCCGTACTGCGCCTGGATCTGCGCCTCGATGTTGCGGATCGAGGCCTCGGCCGCCGTGACCTGCGCCTGCGCCTGCTGGAGGGCGACCTCGTAGTCGCGCGTGTCGATCCGGAACAGGACGGCGCCCGCCGCGACGTGCTGGTTGTCGGTGACCGGGACCTCGGCCACGTAGCCGGAGACCTTCGGGGCGATCGAGAACTGGCGGGCGGCCACGAAGGCGTCGTCGGTCGACTCGTAGGGATGGACGAAGACGAGCCAGTACCAGAACACGGCCGCGCCCGTCGCCACGAGCAGGATCGCGCCGAGGAGGAACCAGAGCGGATGCCGCCGGATGATGGACGGTTTCCTGCCGCCCTGCTCCTTCGCGCCCCGATCGTCCTCCCCGTCGCTGTCCGCGGCCTTGCCCCGCGGCTCGCTCTCGTCCTCGCGCCGGCTCGGCTCGCGCGCCTGCGGCGGGGCGGATTGGTCTCCGGGCGCGCGGACAGCCCCGTCCCGCCCGTCGCGGCCGGCCGCCCGGGATTGTTCGTCCAGCATGTCTGATATCCCTGGTGCGGCCGCTGTCGCGGCCGCCGCACGGGCCCGCCTCGCGCAGGACAATCGCAAGCCCGCGTTCCGGTTCCGCTAGGTGACGAATTCGCGCAGACCTTCATCTCGGGCCGGCGCATCGGAACGCCTTCCGCCGCTTTGCGTTCTGCGCGCAGGACGACGGCGGTCGAGCTTCCGGTTTGTCCTCGGGAGTCGAACCAAGCGCGGTGTCCCTCGACCGGGATCGGTCGCGGCGGCGCTTGATCCGTCTCATGGCGACCGGGCCTGGACCGAAGCACAATCCGTCGGACATCATCTCGGGAGCTTCACGATGACCTCTGGACCCACGGTTCCGCCGGCCGGCACCGCGCCGGACCGGATCAGTGCCATGAGCGCCGTGCTCGCGCGCAACTGGTGGCTCCTCGCCCTGCGCGGCGTCTTCGCGATCCTGTTCGGGATCGTCGCCCTCGTTTCGCCCTTCGCGACGCTGCTGACGCTCGTGATCGTGTTCTCGGCCTATATGCTGGTGGACGGCACCGCCGGCATCGTGGCGGCCGTGCGTGCCGCCGAGCGCCACGAGCGCTGGGGCCTGCTCCTCGCCGAGGGTCTGCTCAACATCCTGGTCGGGGTCGCCGCCTTCCTGATGCCGGGCAGCGCGCTCCTGGCCTTCGTCTATCTCACGGCCGCCTGGGCGCTGGTCACCGGCGCCCTGATGGTCGCGGCCGCGTTCGGCCTGCACCTCGATCACGGGCGCTGGTGGCTGGTGCTCGGCGGGTTGTGCTCGGTGCTCTTCGGCGTCGCGCTCCTGGTCAACCCCGTCGTGTCGCTGGTGGTGCTGACGACCTGGATGGCCGCCTACGCGATCGTCTTCGGCGGGGTGATGCTGGTCCTGGCCTTCCGGCTGCGCAACCGGCACGGGGCGGTCGGGCCGGCGCGGGCGGCGTGACGGCGGCCGGCCACGTGCTGACCGCCTGAGGCGTCGCGAGACCGCAGGGGAGGGCCTCCGTCCGGAAGAGGAGAGGGAGACGAGCGGCGGGTCTCCGGTCCGAGCGCCGAGGCCCTCTACCCCACCGCCTCCTTCCACAGCCACGCCGCGCCGCGCACACCCGAGGCGTCGCCGTAGCGGCTGCGCCGGATCGGCGTGGTGACCACGTCCGAGATCACGTGCGGCGCCACGGCCTCAATCAGGCCCGGATAGACCTCGTCGATCGTGGAAAGGCCGCCCCCGAGCACGATCGCGTCCGGGTCGAGCACGTTGATCACCGCGGCGAGGCCGCGGGCGAGGCGGTCGCGCCAGCGCGCGAAGCTCGCCGAGGCCCCGGCGTCGCCCGCCCGCATCGCCGCGACGATGGCCTCGCCGGTCATCACTTCGCCGGTGACGCGGGCGTGGTCGGCGGCGAAACCCGGACCCGACAGCCACGTCTCGACGCATCCGTGCCGGCCGCAATAGCAGGCCGGTCCCGGGAGTTCGTCCGCCCGCGGCCCGGGCAGCGGGTTGTGGCCCCACTCGCCCGCGATGCGGTTGCGCCCGGACAGGGCGCGCCCCGCGACCGCGATGCCGGACCCCACTCCCGTTCCCAGGATCACCGCCCACACCACGGGCGCGCCCGCACCCGCCCCATCCACCGCCTCCGAGACGGCGAGGCAGTTGGCGTCGTTCTCCAGCCGCACCGGCCGGCCGAGCGCCCGCTCCAGATCGCCGTGGAGCGGGCGGCCGATCAGCCAGGTCGAGTTGGCGTTCTTGACGAGCCCGGTGGCGGGCGAGACAGCCCCCGGGATGCCCAGGCCGACCGTGCCGGTGCCGCCGGCCGCCTGCTCCAGGGCCGCCACGAGCCCGGCGATGGCCCGCACGGTCCCCTCGTAGTCGCCGCGCGGCGTCGGCACCCGCCGCTCCGCCACCACGCGGGCGTCCTCGGTGAGGACGATGCCGGCGATCTTGGTGCCGCCGAGATCGACGCCGACCCGGAGCGGCGGGGCGGAGGTCACGGCGAGACGGGGATCGGCTTCTCGTCCGAGATCTCGGTGCCGATCTCCACCGGATGCGCCATCACCTCGCGCAGCTTGACCGGATCGAGCTCACCCTCCCAGCGGCTGATCACGATCGTCGCCACCCCGTTCCCGACCAGGTTGGTGAGCGCCCGGCACTCCGACATGAACTTGTCGATGCCCAGGATCAGCGCCATGGCGGCGACCGGGACGGGCTGGCCGGGGATCGCCGCCAGCGTCGCCGCGAGCGTGATGAAGCCCGCCCCGGTGACGCCCGAGGCTCCCTTCGAGGTCAGCATCGCCACCACGATGATCGTCGCGTACTGGCCGAAGCTGAGGTCGGCCCCCACCGCCTGCGCCAGGAACAGCGTCGCGAGGGTCATGTAGATGTTCGTGCCGTCGAGGTTGAACGAGTAGCCGGTCGGGATGACGAGGCCGACCACCGAGTCCGAGGCCCCGAGCCGCTTCATCTTCTGCATCATGTGCGGCAGCACCGTCTCCGAGGAGGAGGTGCCGAGCACGATCAGGAGCTCGTCCTTGATGTAGGCGAGGAAGCGCAGGATCGAGAAGCCGCAGAAGCGGGCGATCAGGCCGAGCACCACCAGCACGAACAGGAGGCTGGAGAGGTAGAAGGTGGCCACGAGGCCCGCGAGGTTGCCGAGCTTGCTGATGCCGTACTGGCCGATGGTGAAGGCCATCGCCCCGAAGGCCCCGATCGGCGCGAGCTTCACGATCAGCCCGATGATCCGGAAGAAGATCTCGCCCGCCACATCGATCGCGTGGGTCACGCCCTTGGCCCGCTCGCCGAGGCCGGTCACCACCACGCCGGTCAGGATCGCGATCAGCAGCACCTGCAGCAGCTCGCCGGAGGCGAAGGCGTCGAAGAAGCTCCTCGGGATGATCGCCAGCAGGTGGGCGACCGTCGAGTCGTCGGCCGCCTTCTTGGCGTAGCCGGCCACCGCGGCCGCGTCGAGCTTGGCCGGATCGGCGCCGAAGCCGGCCCCGGGCCGGATCACCTCGCCGACGATGACGCCGATGAGCAGCGCAAGCGTCGACACCGCCTCGAAGTAGAACAGAGCCTTCAGGCCGACCCGTCCGACCTTCTTCAGGTCGCCGATCGACGCAATGCCGTGCACGATGGTGCAGAAGATGACTGGCGCGATCATCATCTTGATCAGCGCGATGAAGGCGTCGCCCAGCCACTTCATCGACTTGGCGGTGTCGGGAGCGGCCCAGCCGAGAAGGACGCCGAGCGCGATCGCGATCAGCACCTGGATGTAGAGCACCTTGTACCAGGGCTGATGCGCCGGCGCCGTGTCTCGGACGGCCGGGGCGGCGGGGGCTTGCATGACGATTCCTCCCTCGTTCGTTCACGGGCCCGGACACCGGCCCGCCGACATTCCTCGATGGCCGGATCCGGGTGGCGGGGCCACCGCTCCCGATGCCTGTTCTTCTCCCGCGCGGGACCCGACGCCCCGCGTTCCTGCCTCCCGCGCGCAGGACGACACGGCACTCCGCAGCGTCACGACCTCACTCGGCAATCGACCACACAAGTTCCTCGGGGAAAAGCGCCGCGTGGCCGGCCCGAGGACCTTCTCCGTTCGCCGCGGCCCGCCGAGAGTGAGCGATAGCGCAACTTCTCGGCGACCTGAACCCCGTGTACCACCTCACCCTCCGCACCGCGGCGCGTCTCGGCGCGCTCATCCCCCTCGCCTGGGCCGCACCGGCCGCGGCCGGCATCGTCGCGCTGGTCGACCGCGACGCGCAGCAGATGCGCGTCTACGTCGACGGCGCCCTGGTGCGCGTCTGGCCGGTCTCGACGGCCCGCAGCGGCTACGTCACGCCCGCGGGCCAGTACCGCGTCCTCTGGACCACGCCCTACTGGTGGTCGCACAAGTACGGCGGGGCGATGCCGCACGCGATGTTCTTCCGCGGCGGCTACGCCATCCACGGCACCGCCGCGACCGGCCGGCTCGGGCGCCCGGCCAGCCACGGCTGCGTGCGGCTGGCGCCGGGCGCGGCCCGGGAGCTCTACGGCATGGTGCGCCGGTCCGGCGGGGCGCGCGTGACGATCCGCTGACCGACCGGATCAGGTGGGCTGCGGGTTGCGCCGGGGGCGCACGGTCCAGCGCTCGAAGGCGGCGCCCTCGTCGCGCGCGCCCTCGCCCGGCACCGAGGCGCCGAGGGCCTGGGACAGGCTCTCGATCACGTCGTCGATGCGGGCGCTGCCCGATTCCTCCGGCCCTTCCACGGGGGCGGGCGGCGGGGGTGGAACGGGCGCTGGCGGCGGCGCGGCGGCGTCGGCCGGGGGACGGGTGGCGAGCCGGCGCAGGGCGTTCGTCACGGTGCTGGCCTCATCGGGCCGGCCCCCGCCGAAGCGGCCGAAGCCGTAGCGGTGCTCCACGAGATCGAGGACGGCGTCGAGGGCGGCGTTGCTCAGCGCCACCTCGCCGGGCTGCGGCGGCCCCTGGATCGCGATGGTGGGGCCGAGATAGGCGGGATCCTGCGACACGTCCGGCCCGAACCACGCGGGCGGCGCGAAGCCGTTGGCCTCCTCCGGCGTGTCGAAGCCGACCGAGACGAGGTCGATGGTGCCGGGGGTGAGGTAGCGGTCGACCAGGGCGTCGCGCCCGTTGCCGAGCGCGATCACGGTGCGGTCGTAGGCGGCCTTGCCGGCGCAGACGTCGAGGAGGGCGTCGCCGTGGGCGCGCGGCACCTCCGTGCGCTCCTCGCCGGTGGCGCCGCTCTCGTCGGAGGTCACCAGGACGAGGTGGCACTGCGTGCCGTCCACCCGCACGAAGGAGGTGCGGCCCGCCTGGGGCGGGAAGTAGCCCTCCGTGATCCGCGCCGCGCCGCGCTCCTTCCGGATCAGCCGGACCAGGGATGGCGCCACCAGGAAACGCCGCACGAGGGTCATGGCCGCAACTCCACTCTCGGGGCCGGCATGAGCCGGCCTTCCAGGCCGGCATACCGGCTTACCCGGACGAACGTCCTACCTGAACCGGAGGGCCGATCAATGGTCAACCGACAATCGGGCCGCGCCAGACGGCGTGAATCCCCCGCGGCGGCGGCCGCAGAAAGCGGCCGAGACCGGACCCGGGCCGGGTGGTCGCAGGTCCCGGAACTTGTGCATCGCGCCGATACGACGGGGCGTCAGTCCGCAACACTGCTGCTGATCAGCGCGTCGGCGGTCCGCGTGAGGCTGCGGGCGGGTCCGCCCGGGCCGAAGATCTGTCCGGACGCGAAGGCGCCCTCGATCAGGAGCAGCAAGCCGTCGGCAAGCGCGCCGGGGTCGCGCGCCCCGACCTCGGTGGCGGCCCGTTCCAGGCGCGCGTGCAGCGCGCGCTTGCTGGCGAGCGCCGCCGCCCGTGCCGGATGGTCCGGGTCGGGATGCTCGATCACCGCATTGGACAGGCCGCAGCCGCGGTAAAGGGGGCGTGCCGTGCGGTCCGCAAGGTCGGTGAGGAACGCGAGCAGCCCGGCCCGCGGGTCGCCCGGATGCGCCGCCAGCATCGCGTCCAGGCGCGCCTCGAAGGCGGCCGCGAAATCCTGCAGGCAGGCCACCGCCAGCGCGTCCTTCGAGGCGAAGCCCCGGTAGAGGCTCGGCTTGGTCACGCCCGCCCGCGCCACGATCTCGTCGACGCCAACGGCCCGGATCCCGCGCCGGTAGAACAGGTCGCGCGCCGCTTCCCGGATCCGGTCCCGCGCCCGCCCGCCCGCCTCCCGCATCGCCGCCGCGCTCTCGTCCGCCATCGTGGCCCTTGCCATTCCGCCCGCAGATGTTACTGACCGGTACGTCACACGATAGCACGGATTCGGAGTGCGTCCCATGTCGAATGCCATCGCCGCGGGGGGCGTGCCTCCGGTCTCGCGCCGGCCCTTCGGCCGCAACTACGCCTTCGTGGTGGTGGGTGTGGTCTTCCTGGCGCTTCTCTCCGCGGCGGGCCTGCGGGCGGCGCCGGGCGTGCTGATCCTGCCGCTGGAGCAGGCCTTCGGCTGGAGCCGGGCGACGGTCTCGTTCTCGGCGGGGCTCGGCATCTTCCTGTACGGGCTCGTCGGGCCCTTCGCGGCGGCGCTGATGCAGGGGTTCGGAATCCGCCGCACGCTCCTCTGCGCCCTCGTGCTGATGGCGGTCTCGACCGGCCTCTCGGCCTTCATGAGCGAGCCTTGGCACCTCGTCGCGACCTGGGGCGTGCTGTCGGGCCTCGGCAGCGGCTGCGTCGCCATCGTGCTCGGCGCCACGGTGGTCAACCGCTGGTTCGTCGTGCAGCGGGGCCTCGTGATGGGCCTGCTGACGGCGAGTACGGCGACCGGGAGCCTGATCTTCCTGCCCGGCCTCGCGGCGATCGCCGAGGCGGGCGGCTGGCGACCGGTGGTGCTCACCGTCGCGGCCGTCGTCGCGGCGCTGATCCCGCTGGTCGCCTGGCTGCTGCCGGAGCGTCCGGCCGATATCGGGCTCCTGCCCTACGGGGCCACGCCGGGCAGCGTCGTCGAGCCGCCGCGGCGGGCGAACCCCTTCCGCGCCGCCATCGACGGGCTGGTGCGGGCGAGCCGCACCGGCGATTTCTGGCTGCTGTTCGGGACCTTCTACATCTGCGGGCTCACCACCAACGGGCTGGTGGGCACGCACCTGATCTCGTTCTGCGCCGATATGGGGCTGCCGGAGGTGCGGGCGGCCGGGCTGATCGCCATGATGGGCGTCTTCGACATGGTCGGCACCACCGGCTCCGGCTGGCTCACCGATCGCTTCGACCCGCGCAAGCTGCTCTTCGTGTATTACGGCGTGCGCGGTCTGTCGCTGATGGTGCTGCCCTTCACCGACTTCTCGTTCTACAGCCTGTCGCTGTTCGCGGTGTTCTACGGCCTCGACTGGATCGCGACCGTGCCGCCGACCGTGCGGCTGACGAACGAGGCCTTCGGCGAGCGCGACGCGCCGATCGTGTTCGGCTGGATCGCCGCCGGGCACCAGGCGGGCGCCGCCACCGCGGCCTTCGCGGCCGGCCTCTCGCGCACCCTGGAGGGCCGCTACCTGGAGGCCTTCCTGGTGGCGGGCCTCACCGGGCTCGTCGCCGCGCTGCTATCGCTGATGATCGGCCGCAGCGCTCGCCGAAGCCTCGCTGCCGCCTGACCTCAGGCCGCCGAGGCGTGGTCGGGCCCGACGGCCTCGGCGAAGGGCAGGTCGATCACCACCATGCCCTCCTCGTCCGTGACGACGAGGCTCGCCGCCATCAGGGTCTCGCGGTGGCGCGGCTCGCGCATCATCGCCGAGGCGACGGCCAGGGAGGCGTGCCAGGCCTGCTCGGCGTTGGGGAAGGCTTCGCCGGCGAGGTCGGCCACGAGGGTCTCACCGATCTGGGCGTTGAAGTAGAAGCGCTGCATCGGTCGGTCTCCGGATCGGGCGCGGCCCCGGGGGGCCGTTCTCGGCGGATGAGGACGCGCTCTCCCGTGAGGGGATCGAGAACGATCAAGCCCATCGGGTGCTCCTGTCTGAGTTCCCCGCCGCCCGGAGCCGATCACGACGGCGAGTTGTGGCGGAGATAAGGCGGTTAACAATAAATTAACATTGGTTATTCAGGTCTTCGCAGATTTCCACCGACGAAGACCTGATCGGTGCGGTTCAGTAGGTCGCGAAGATCTCGGCGACGTCGGCAGGATCGGCGGTGACCGTGAGGGCGAGCGCGAGCAGGATGCGGGCCTTCTGCGGCGTCAGGTTGTCGGCGCTGAGGATGCCGCGCTGGCGCAGGCGGGTGGTCAGGGGCACGACACCGCTGCCCGCCCGCGTCGATTGCACGACGATTACGCCCCCGCGGGCGGCGGCTTCGAGGGCCTCGGCCTCGGCGGGCGGGGTCATGCCGGGCGCCAGGCCGGCCGAGACGAGGCCGCGGGCGCCCGCGGCGAGGAAGGCCCGCACGGCGGTGCCGTCGGCATCCGCGTAGCCGTAGGAGATGTCGACCCGCGGCAGGGCCGCGCGGTGCCGGATGTCGAAGGGCGTGCCGGGGGCGTGGCGGCGCTCGCCGCGGCGGTAATAGGTGACGGACGGCCCGTCGACCTGGCCGAGAATGCCGAAATCGGCGCTGCGGAAGGTCTGCAGCCGTGCCACCGAGGTCTTGGTGACATCGCGCGCGGCCTGGATCTCGTCGTTGAGGAGGACGAGCACGCCGCGGCCGCGCGATTGCGGCGCGGCAGCGGTGCGGATGGCGTTGACGAGGTTGAGGGGCGCGTCGCTCGACAGACCGCTCATCGGCCGCTGCGAGCCGACCAGCACCACCGGCACGTCCACCGTCAGGGTGAGCGAGAGCGCGTAGGCCGTCTCCTCCAGGGTCGCGGTCCCGTGCCCGATGACGATGCCGGCGAGGTCCGGATGGGCGGCGACCTGGTCCTCGCAGAGCCGCACGAGGTCGCGCCACTCCGAGAAGCCGATGGCGGGGCTCGGGACCGCCCGGAACCGCACGGGAATCACGTCGGCAACGGCGCGGGCCTCGGGGACGGCGTCGAGGATCGCGTCGGCCTCCAGCCGGCGGTCGGTGGCCGTGTAGTCGAGGAGGTCGAGGCTGTCGCGTCCCAGGGAGGAGAGCGTGCCGCCCGTCCCGATGAAGGCCACTTTCGGCCGCTGCGTCATGATCCGCTCCTTCGTCCCGCGCGCTCGCGCTGGGGCGAGAGAGAGGCGAGAAACGGGCCGCGGCGCAAGGGCGCTACTGCAACTCCACGGCCGCCTGGATGACGTGGGCGGGCGGCAGCACCACCGGATCGGGCACGATCGCCAAGTCCGGGACCGGGATGGGCGACGGGGACCGCACGTAGCAGCACTGGATCGCGTGCCAGAAGGCGGCCTGCATCTCCGGCAACTGGCGGCCGAGGCTCACGTTGAGGGCCTCCTCGCCGGCCAGCGCGTAGGCCTCGACCTCGTCCGGCGACAGATGGGTGGTCATGGTCATCCGCGTCTGGCTCCTTGGCGACCGGATGTAACGCGCCAAAGTTGCGTTTGGTGCCGCCCCACTGCGAAAAGAGGTCAGATCCAGCGCTTTCGCCGCTTGAAGCTCTTCAGGTTCTTGAAGGTCTTGCGCTGGTCTCCGGCGCCCCCGAGGTAGAACTCCTTGACGTCCTCGTTGGCGCGCAGCTCCTCCACGGTGCCGTCGAGCACGACCTTGCCCTGTTCCATGATGTAGCCACGGTCGGCGACACCGAGCGCCGCGCGGGCGTTCTGCTCCACGAGCAGGATGGTGACGCCGAGGTCGCGGTTGATCTGCCGGATGATGGCGAAGACCTCCTTCACCAGAAGCGGCGACAGGCCCATGGAGGGCTCGTCCATCAGGATCAGGCGGGGCTTGGCCATCAGGGCGCGGCCGATCGCCAGCATCTGCTGCTCGCCGCCCGAGAGGTAGCCCGCCGCGCCGGTGCGCTCCTTCAGGCGCGGGAAGTAGGTGAGCACCCGGTCGAGATCCGCCGCGATGCCGCCGCGGTCGCGCCGCGAGAAGGCGCCGAGCCGGAGGTTCTCCAGCAGCGTCATGTCGGCGATGATCCGGCGGCCCTCCATGACCTGGAAGATGCCCCGGCGCACGATGAGGTCGGGCTCGACGCCCTCGATGCGCGCGCCGTCGAACAGGATCTCGCCGCGCGTGACCGCGCCGTTCTCGGAGCGGAGCAGGCCCGAGATGGCCTTGAGGGTGGTCGATTTGCCGGCGCCGTTCGCCCCGAGCAGCGCGGTGATCGAGCCCGCCGGCACGTCGAGGCTGAGGCCGCGCAGCACCAGGATGACGTCGTCGTAGACGACCTCGACGTTGCGCAGCGCCAGGAGCGCCGCGGGCACAGCCTCGGCGGCGGGGCGTTCCAGGGTCATGATCTGGGACATGCGGGGCTCCGCAACCTCGACGAGTAACGTTCTCAGGTCGAGCGCCGGATCCCCTCTCCCGTGTGGGAGAGGGGTAGGGGTGAGGGACGGACGCTTCAGCAAGAAGACGGGACCGTGCCGCTGACAGCTCGGCGGTTCAGATCGATCCTGAACCCGAGCCACCCTCACCCCTGGCCCCTCTCCCACTCGGGAGAGGGGAAACGCGCTCATTCTTCGAGGGGTGTTCCAGCCCTACCAGCCGAACCATTCCGGCTTGCGCGGCAGTTCCACGGTCTTGACCGGCTCCAGCTTCACGGTCCCGGCCTTGATCAGGTCGGGCAGCGCGGTGTCCGTCGGGCCGGATACCTTCGCCCGGTAGATCGCCACGCTCATCATGCCGCGATGGTCGGTCTCGGCCCAGGTCGAGGGCACGCAGACACCCTCCATGCCCGCCGGCACCCAGTTCTTCTTCTGATAGAAGCCCTTGCGCACGGTCGGGCCGGTGATGCCGCCATTGTCCTTGGCCCAGGCCATCGCCTCGGTCATGTAGAGCGCCGCGCAGACGCCTGAGAGGTAGTGGACCGGCCGGTAGGCCGTGCCGCTCGGGTCGGATTCCCGCGAGATCTCCGCCACGGTCTTCAGCCCCGGCGCGTCGCCGCCCGTCACCGCGGCGGTGCGGACCGGGAAGACCACGCCGTTCGCGGCCTCGCCCGCGGCCTTGGCGGCGTTCTCGTCCATGCCCCAGACGTTGCCCATGAACTGGATGTCGGCGCCCGCCGCCTTGCAGGATTTCAGCAGCGAGATGTTCGAGCCGCCGGTGTTGCCGAGATAGGCGTAGTTCACCCCGGCATTCTTGGCGGTCAGGCACTGGGCCGTGTAGTCGCCGGGCGCCAGCGCGAAGACGATCGCCGGGAGCACCTCGAAGCCGAGGTCCTTGGCCATCGCCTCGCCGGCCTCCTTGGGCGAGTTCGGGTAGGGGTGGTTGCCGCCCATGTGGACGTATTTCGGCTTGCCGGGCTTGCCCTTGGCCTTCCAGTCCTCGGCCGCCCAGAGGAGCATGGCGCGCAACCCGTCCGAGTAGGTCGGCCCGTAGAAGAAGTTGTAGGGCGCCGCCTTGGCCTTGCCGCTGGCGCCGGTCGGGTCGCTGACCTGCGCGGCGTAGGAACCCGAGATGTAGGGGATCTCGTCCTTGGCGACGAAGGCCGAGAGCGCCTCGGTGTCGGCGGTGCCCCAGCCCTGGATCGCCGCGACCTTGTCGCGCCCGCTCGTCCACTTCTTGTACTGCGCCACCGCGCGCGGCACTTGGTAGCCGTAATCGACCGACTCGACGGCGAGCTTGGTGCCGCCGATGCCGCCCTTGCGGTTGACCCAGGCCAGCGCGTCCGCGACGCCCTGGGCGTAGGGCACGCCGACGTCGGAGGTGGCGCCGCTCTGGTCGGCGAGGTGACCGACTGGCACGTCGGCGGCACGGGCCGGGAGCGCGAGGGCGAGGCCCAGCGCCAGGGCCGGGACGAGGGGAGCGGGGCGAAGCATCGGTCGGGGTTCCTCTAATTTCGTCGGTCGGCCGTTCGGCCCGTCTTGGTTCCCGCCGGTTCAGTGCGAGAACGGGTAGAGCTTCCAGTACGCCTTGATCTGCCGCCAGCGATGGGCGAGGCCGTCCGGCTCGAAGATCAGGAAGAGGACGATCACGAGGCCGATCGCCATCTCGCGCAGGAAGGAGAGGTTGTCCTTGAGGGCGAGCGCCCGGTCGAGGGGCGAGCCCTTCACCGCGTCGGTGAGCCAGCCCATCGCCTCGGGCACCAGCACCATGAAGGCGGTGCCCATCAGCGTGCCCATGATCGAGCCGAGGCCGCCGATGATGATCATGCCGAGGAACTGGATCGACAGCAGGATCCCGAAGCCCTCGACCGAGACGTATTGCAGGTAATGGGCGTAGAGCCCGCCGCCGATCCCCGCGAAGAAGGCCGAGAGGCCGAAGGACAGGGTGCGGTAGCGGGTGAGGTTGATCCCCATCATCTCGGCGGAGAGGTAGTGGTCGCGCACCGCCACCAGCGCCCGGCCGTCGCGGGTGCGCATCAGGTTCGTGGCGAGCAGGAAGGTCACGATCACGTAGGCCAGGACCACGTAGAAGTAGCGGTGGTCGGTGTCGAAGGCGAAGCCGAGGATCGAGAACGGCTCGGCCGGCGTGCCGGCGACGCCGCCGCTGAACCAGTTCGCGCGGGCGAAGAAGTCCTGCAGGATGTACTGCGCGGCGAGCGTCGCGATGGCGAGGTAGAGGCCCTTCAGCCGGGCCGCCGGCAGCCCGAAGACGAGGCCGACCGCCGTGGTGATCACGCCCGCGAGCGGGATCGCGAAGAAGACCGGGACCGCGAGGTTGTTCGACAGCCAGGCCGAGGCGAAGGCCCCGAAGCCGAAGAAGGCCGCGTGCCCGATCGAGATCTGCCCGGTGAAGCCGACCAGGATGTTGAGGCCGAGCGCCGCAACCGCGAAGGTGCCGATCTGGATCAGCAGCGACAGCCAGTAGCGGTCGAGGACGAGGGGGGCGCAGGCCAGGAGCGCGATCCCGGCCAGCACCGCGTAACGGCTGCCGGCGGTCGGGAAGATGGTGGTGTCGGCCGCGTAGCTGGTGCGGAAGTCGCCGGCCGGGATGAGGCTCTGCGTCGCCATGATGCTCCTCAGACGCGCTCGATGTCCCGGGTCCCGAACAGCCCGTAGGGCTTGAGCATCAGGATCACCACCAGGACGTAGAAGGGCACGATCTCGTAGAGGTTGCCCCAGTGCAGGAACTGGCCGTCGACGTACTGGGCGAGGTTCTCCAGGAGACCGATCACCAGCCCGCCGATCACCGCGCCGACGACCGAGTCGAGGCCGCCGAGGATCACCGCCGGGAAGACCTTGATGCCGTAGAGCGACAGGGCCGAGGAGACGCCGTTGACGATGCCGACCACGACGCCCGCCACCGACGACACCACCGCCGAGATGGCCCAGGCCATGGCGAAGACGTTGCGGACCGGGATGCCGAGCGATTGCGCCACCTGCTGGTCGAAGGCGGTGGCCCGCATGGCGAGGCCGTGGCGCGAGTAGCGGAAGAACCATGCGAAGGCGGCCATCATGGCGACCGAGATGCCCAGGCTCATCACGTAGGCAGTCTGGAACTCGAAGCCGAGCACCGAGACCTGCTGCGCGGCGAAGATCGGCGGGAAGGGCTGCGCGAAGACGCCGAACAGCCACTTGCACAGGGCCTGGAAGACGATCGACAGACCGATCGTCACCATGATCACCGAGATGATCGGCTCGCCGATCAGCGGGCGCAGCACCACCACCTGCAGGGCGATGCCGAAGATCAGCATGAAGGCGAAGGTGATGCCGAGGCCGACCAGGAAGGGCAGCTGGTAGGTGGTCAGCAGCCACCAGCAGATCCAGGCGCCGATCAGCAGGAACTCGCCCTGGGCGAAGTTCACGACCTGGCTCGCCTTGTAGATCAGGACGAAGCTCATGGCGACGACGCCGTAGAGCGCGCCGACGATGAGCCCGTTGAGCACGAGCTGGAGGAGGAGGTGGGCGTTCATCGGGCCTACTCGGCGGCGGCGAGGACGGGGGCGGCCGGGCGCAGGTCCGTCACCGGCAGGGTCGTGCGGATACGCTGCGTCGAGCCGTCCTGGAAGCGGATCACCGTGTCGACCCGGTAGCTGGGCTGGCCCGCGTAGATCGCCGCGATCAGGTCGGCGTATTTCTCGTTGATCACGCCGCGGCGGACCTTGCGGGTGCGGGTGAGTTCGCCGTCGTCGGCGTCGAGTTCCTTGTACAGGAGCACCACCTTGGCGATGCGCTGCGGCTCGGCGAGCGAGGCGTTCACCCGCTCCACCTCCTCCCGCAGCAGGGCGATGGTCTCGGGCTTGGAGGCGAGGTCGCTGTAGGTGGTGAAGGCGATGCGGTTCTTCTCCGCCCACTTCGCCACCACGGCGTAGCGGATGCAGATCAGCGCCGCGAGGTAGTCGCGCCCGGCGCCGAGGATCACCGCCTCGGCGACGTAGGGCGAGAATTTGAGCTTGTTCTCCAGATATTGGGGCGAGAAGCGCTCGCCGCGGGCGTTGGTGGCGAGGTCCTTGACCCGGTCGATCACCACGAGCTCGCCCTTGGCGTCGAGGTAGCCGGCGTCGCCCGTGTGCATCCAGCCGTCGACCACGTCGCCCGTCCCCTCGGGCGCCTTGTAGTAGCCGAGGAACATGTTGGCGTGGCGGGCGTGAATCTCGCCGATGCCGTTGCGGTCCGGGTCGACGATGCGGATCGTGATGCTGCCGTCGAAGGGCACGCCCACCGTGTCGAAATCGACCGTGTCGCCGCGGTGGAGCGTGTAGGCCCCGAGCGCCTCGGTCTGCCCGTAGAGCTGGCGCAGCGGCACGCCGAGCGCGCGGAAGAACCGGAACGTGTCGGGGCCGAGCGCCGCGCCGCCGGTCGCCGCTGAGCGCAGGCGCGTGAAGCCGAGGCGGTCGCGCAGCGCCCGGAACAGGAGCAACTCGGCGACCGGCGAGCGTCCTCCGGTCTCCAGGGCCTTGAGCCCCCGCTCCACCCCACGGGCGAACAGCCACTGCTTGAGGGGCGAGGCATCCATCATCCGGGCGCGCACGTCGGCGGCCACCGCCTCCCAGACCCGGGGGGCGAAGAGCACGAAGGTCGGGGCGATCTCCCGGAAGTCGTGCATCAGCGTGTCGGCCTCCTCGACGAAATTGACCTTCATCCGCGAGAGGAGCGCCTGACCCAGCGCGTAGACCTGCTCCATGATCCAGGGCAGTGGCAGCACCGAGACGTAGTTGTCCTCCGGCCCCTTGGGGTCGGCCGCGAGATAGCTGGCGCAGTGGCGCAGCACCCGTCCTGCGCTCAGCATGGCGAGCTTCGGGCGCGCCGTGGTGCCGGAGGTCGTGCAGAGGATCGCCACCGCCTCGCCGTCGGTGGCGTCGACGAGCCGGTCGTAGAGGCCCGGCTCGGCGGCTTCGAGGGCGGCCCCGCGCCGGGCCAGCTCCTCGGCCGAGATCAGCCGGCGGTCGTCGTATTTCCGTAAGCCCCGCGGGTCGCAATAGACGATGTGGCGAAGCGCCGGGAGCCGGTCCGCGAGGGTCAGGAGCTTGTCGACCTGCTCCTCGTCCTCGGCGAAGACCACCTGGGCCTCGCCATAATCGAGCAGGTAATGGACCTCTTCTTCCAGCGCGTCGCGGTAGAGGCCGAGCGACAGAGCGCCGAGCGCGTGGGCGGCGATCTCGCCGGCCACCCAGTCCGGGCGGTTGTCGCCGATCAGCCCGACGACGTCGCCCTCGCCGAGGCCGAGGTCGCGAAGCCCGAGCGCGAAGGACCGCACGCGGTCCTGGTAGGCACCCCAGGAGATCTCCCGCCAGAGGCCGAGATCCTTCTCGCGCAGGGCCACCGCCTCCGGGTGCTCGCGGGCGTTGAGCCGCAGGAGCTTCGGGAAGGTGTCGGCCTGCACGGCGCGGGAGGCGAAGTCGGTCGCCATCACGACACCGCCCGGACCGGGACGGCTTTCTCCTCCACCTCGTCCTCCTCGCCCAGATAGGCGCGGCGCACATGCGGGTCCGCGAGCACCGCCTCGGGCCGCCCGAGCGCGATCCGGCGGCCGAAATCCAGCACCATCACCCGGTGGGAGATGTCCATCACGACGCCCATGTCGTGCTCGATCATCACCACCGTCATCCCGAACTCCTCGTTCAGGTCGACGATGTAGCGGGCCATGTCCTCCTTCTCCTCGAGGTTCATGCCGGCCATCGGCTCGTCGAGAAGGATGAGCTTGGGTTCGAGCGCCATGGCGCGGGCGAGCTCGACCCGCTTGCGCAACCCGTAGGAAAGGGTGCCGGCCGTCGCCTTGCGGTAGGGCTGCAGGTCCAGGAAGTCGATGATCTCCTCGACGCGCCGCCGGTGCGCAAGCTCCTCGGAGCGCACGCCCGGCAGCCAGTAGAGCGAGCCCGTCAGGAAGTTGTTGCGCAGGAGGTGATGGCGCCCGACCATGATGTTGTCGAGAACGCTCATGTGGTGGAACAGCGCGAGGTTCTGGAAGGTGCGGCCGATGCCGAGCTTGGGCCGCGCGTTCGGGCTCGCCTGCGTGATGTCGCGACCGCCGAACAGCACCTGCCCCTCGGTCGGCCGGTAGCGGCCCGAGATGCAGTTGAGCATCGAGGTCTTGCCGGCGCCGTTGGGGCCGATGATCGAGAACAGCTCGCCGGGCTCGACCGTGAAGCCGACCTCGGTCAGGGCCTTCACGCCGCCGAAGCGCAGCGAGACCTGGCGCACCTCGAGGGCATCCGCCACGTTGAACCTCCCTCCGGTCCGGCGGCCGCCCTCTCGCTCGGGGCGGCTCTGCCGTGCAGGCCCTCGCTGGGCGAGGCGGTGCCATGCACCTTGAAAATACGTTCGACTGTTTTTTTCCGAGCGTCAAGTGATAGGGTGGGGCGACGTTCGTCGTATGGGGCGGGAGTCCGTGCCATCCGTCCGAACCTGAGTTTCGAATGCAGGCGCGATTCCCCTCTCCCGGGTGGGAGAGGGGTCAGGGGTGAGGGTGGCTCGGCTTCAGCGAGTAGACTGAACGGTCGAGCTGCCCGGCGGGACGGTTCCGGTTTCTCACGGCAGCGTCCGGCCCTCACCCTACCCCTCTCCCACCCGGGAGAGGGGATCCCGCGCCTGTGAGATGAGCCGTCGAGAGGGGATGCAGGTTCACCATGGCGCGTATCGCGGGCTCGTCCGGGCCCAGGACCGAGGAGGCGATTCGCCGGGCCGGCCTGCAGCTCCTCTACACGCACGGCTACGCGGCCATGAGCCTGCGCCAGCTCGCGGGCGCGGTCGGCATCCAGCAGGGGTCCCTCTACAACTACTTCCGCAACAAGCAGGAATTCCTGTTTGACCTGATCCGCACCCACATGCGCGACCTGCACGCGGCCCTCGATGCGGCGCTCCTGCCCGAGGGCAGCGCCGTCGAGCGGCTGACGCGGTTCGTGGAATTCCACGTCGCCTACCACATCGAGCGGCCGCAGGAGGTCTTCATCTGCTACTCCGAGCTGCGCAGTCTGGAGCCGGAGAACTACGCGGCGATCGTCGCCCTGCGGCGCGACTACGAGGACAAGCTGATCGAGATCCTCGAATTCGGCCGCGTGACCGGCGCCTTCCGGTTCGCCGACACCAAGATGGCGGCCTACGCGATCCTCGCCATGCTGTCGGGCATCTGCACCTGGTACCGGCCCGGCGGGCGCCTGACCAAGGACGACGTGCAGGAGACCTTCCTCGGCATGGTGTTGTCGCTGGTGAGCGGGGCCGGCATGGCCGAGAGCCTGCCCGCGCCGCCGCGCCTCGTCGAGGTCAGCCGGTCGGGCGCTCGTCGGCAATGACCTTGCCGTCGTTCGGCAGGGTCCCGGGCGTCACCAACTCCACGCTCCCGCGCAGCTTCGTCACCGCCCGAAGGGTCTCGCCGACCGCCTCCGCCAGGGCCTGATTCGTCGCGGTGCTCTCCGCCCGCAGGGTCATGGCATCGGTCTCGTCGGCGCGCGTCACCACGAGGCGCAGGCGCCCGAGCTCCGGATGCCGCCGGCCGATCTCCGCCACCTGTTCGGGACGCACGAACATGCCCTTCACCTTGGCGGCCTGATCGGCGCGGCCCATCCAGCCGCGGATGCGCGGGGCCGTGCGCCCGCAGGCGCTCGGGCCGCTCAGCGCCGCCGTGAGGTCGCCGAGCGCGTAGCGGATCAGCGGCCGGTCGGGATCGAGCACGGTGACGACGATCTCGCCGACCTCGCCGTCCGGCACGGGGTCGCCGGTGCCGGGACGCACGATCTCCAGGATCAGGTCCTCGTTGACGACGAGCCCGTCGCGGGCGGAAGTCTCGTAGGCGATGAAGCCGACATCCGCCGTCGCGTAGGCCTGGTAGGCGTCGATTCCGAACCTGGCCACGATCTCCTGCAGGCTCTTGGGGAAGGCCGCGCCGGAGACGAGGGCGCGCTTGAGCGAGGAGACCTCCCGGCCCGCCGCGCGCCCGGCCTCGACCAGGATCCGCAGGAAATCCGGCGTGCCGCAATAGCCGGCGGGTCGGTAAGCCTCGATCAGATCCAGCTGCTGCTCGGTGTTGCCGGGGCCGGCCGGGATCACCGCGCAGCCCAGCGCCCGCGCCGCCGTGTCGAAGATGAAGCCGCCGGGCGTCAGGTGATAGCCGAAGGTGTTGAGGACGACGTCGCCTGGCCGGAACCCGGCGGCGAAGAGGGCGCGCGCGCCGCCCCAGGGATCCTCGCCGCTGCGCTGCGGCTCGAAGATCGGGCCGGGCGAGGTGAAGAGCCGGGGGAAGCGCCCCGGCGCCGCCGGCACGAAGCCGCCGAACGGGAGGGCGCCCCGCTGCGTCTCGGGCATCTCGCCCTTGCGCAGGACCGGCAGGCGGGCGAGCGCGGCGCGGTCCGTGACGGAAGCCGGATCGAGGGCGCCGAGATGCGCCGCGTAGGCGGGGGCGGTCAGGGCCGCCGCGAGCGCGGCCGGCAGGCGGGCGAAGAGGGCGGCGTCGCGGGATTCCGGGCTGTCGATCTCGCGGGCATCGTAATGGCCGGGCATTGGTTTCCTCCCTGGCGGCTTGGATGCCACCTCTATCCTGCGTCGCGCCTCTCTCAGCGCCGCTCGCCGACACCATCGCGTTGGTGGTCTTCCAGGAGTACGTCGAGGAGTGCGGGGCGGCATCGGAAATTCGTCGCGCGAAGCGCCGCGAACGCCGCCTCGAGATCGACGAGCTTCCTGCGGGCTGCGAGCGTGAGGAGCCCGAGCGTTCCGGTGACAGCGAGCCCGCTTGCCCGCGCGGCTGCAACACCGGCCCGGTCGTCCATGAGGAGCAGGTCTCCCCTGGTCGTCGAAGCCAACAGAAGGGCGGCGCGCTCGCCAGCGTCGAGCTTGGGGAAAGCTGAGGCGTCGGCCGTCGGCGCGGGCTGGATGGTGAGCCAAGGAGGGGGGTCGACCATCCAGGAGCGAACCACGGGCGGCGCGTCCGGGTGCCGCAACTCAGCAGCCACCTCCTCGGGAATGGCGATCCTCTCGAAAAGATTTGGAAGAATCGAAATTTGCTCGATCAGCACAAGATAGTTGAGCGGTCCGGTATCTGCGACAACGCGCAAGCGTCAGAACCCGAGATTGGCGAGGTCCGCCCGATCGCGATCAACGTCGGCGAGGTCGATATCCATGTAGATGCCGCGAGCCTTCAGGAAGGCGTCCAGGGCCGAGCGGGTGCCGAAGCCGAGCAGTCGACGAAGCTCGGCCAAGCTCACGCGCCCCGCGCGATATTCCTCGACCGCGAACGCCTCCAAGACCCGTCGCGCGAGATCCTCGCCGTCCGAAGAGAGGCGCTCGGCCAAGTCGTCCGGAATGGGCAGGGTCAGGTTCACGGATGTCCTTCGCGTTCAGTGGGTCTGGATGAGTCTCGCACGGGAAGCGCCTCACGGGAAGACGCCGACCCGCCCCAGCAGCCGCTCCGCCCGCCGCAGGTGAGGCCGGTCCAGCATCTGACCGTCGAGGCCCACCACCCCCGTCCCGGGCGCCCGCGCGAAGGCCGCGACCACCGCCCGCGCCCGGGCGATCTCCTCCTCGGACGGCGTGAAGGCGGCGTTGATCACCGGCACCTGCGCCGGGTGGATCGCCATCTTGCCGATGAAGCCGTCGCGTCGCGCCTCGCCGCACTCGCGGGCGAGCCCGTCGAGATCGCGGAAAGCGGCGTTGATCGTGTCGATGGCGTCGACCTCCGCGGCGGCGGCGGCGAGCAGCGCGAGGTTGCGGGCGAGGCGGAACGGGCCGCTCCACCCGCTCTCGTCGCGGTTCGTCTCGGCGCCGAGATCGGCCGAGAGGTCCTCCGCCCCCCAGGTCACGCCGATGAGCCGTGGGCTCGATCCCGCCAGCGTGCCCAGCGCGAAGACCGCGCGGGCCGTCTCGGTGGCAATGGGCAGGATGCGCGTGGCGCCGTCCGGCAAGCCGGCCTCGGCCTCGTGCACGGCGAGCCGGGCGCCGAGCGCCGCCACGTCCGGGCCGCCCGCCGCCTTCGGCAGCACGATCCCGTCCGGACCCGCCGGCATCACGGCGGCGAGGTCGTCGTCGATGAGGCCGGTGTCGAGGGCGTTGACCCGCACGTAGAGCCGGGGGCGGTCCGGGAGGGCGCGGATCCGTGCCAGGAAGGCCGCCGTCGTGGCACGCGCTGCGGCCTTGCCGTCGAGGGCGACCGAGTCTTCCAGGTCGAGGATCAGGGCGTCGGCCCTCGCCTCCAGGCCCTTGTCGAGTTTGCGCGGAGAATCCCCCGGCACGAACAGGAGCGAGCGCATCAGGCCGTCTCCACCACCGGCTCGCCCGCGGGCCGCCGCCGCATGAAGGCCTGCCGCTTGCACTCGGCCACCAGCGTGCCGTCCTGCTTGTAGGCGCGGTGGATGAACTCGACGAGGCCGGCATCCGGCCGCGAGCGCGACTCGCGCTTGCTCGCCACCTCGGTCTCGACCCGGATCGTGTCCCCTTCGAAGAGGGGCGCGGGGAAGCGCACGTCGGTCATGCCGAGATTGCCGATCGTGGTGCCGACCGTCGTGTCGTTGACCGAGATCCCGATCATCAGCCCCAGCGTGAACAGCGAGTTCATCAGCGGCCGGCCCCACTCGGTCTCGGTGGCGCAGAAATGCGCGTCGATGTGGAGCGGCTGCGGGTTGAGCGTCATGTTGGAGAACAGCATGTTGTCCATCTGCGTCACCGTGCGGGTGAGCCGATGGTGCAGCACGCGGCCGACCTCGAAATCCTCGAAGTAGAGCCCGCCGCGGGGATGCGTCGAGGTGGGAAGCGGGCTCGTCATGCTGCGTCCTCCGTGCCGCCGGTCTCGGCGGACCGGATCCCGATGAGGCGCGCCCCTTCGGCGACCTGGGCGCCGGCCTCTGCCGTCACCTCGGTGACCTCGCCGTCCGCGGGCGCCGTGAGCGCGTGCTCCATCTTCATCGCCTCGACGATAGCGAGGCGCTGGCCGCGGGTGACCCGGTCGCCCGGCGCCACGAAGACGGCGACGAGCCGCCCGTGCATCGGTGCCTTGACGCTGCCGCCCTCGCCGATGTGGTCGAGGTCGACGTCGAACGGGTCGGGCGGCGCGAGCGCCACCTGCCGCCCGCGCGCCACCACGAGCACGCCGCGCTCGGTCTCGACCACCCGGACCGGACTTGGCGCGGGGGAGGGGGCTCCGGCCTCGATCGCCAGCGCGCCGCCGCCCTCCGGCCAGGAGAGATCCACCGCGCTCGCCTCGCCCTCGACGAGGATCGGCCAGGACAGGCGCCGGCCGCCGCCGAGCTGGAACCCGTCGGCCACGTCCCACGGCGAGGGCGGTCCTGACGGGACGACGCGATCGCGGTCGAGGAGGGCGGCGACGCCGTGCCGGATCGCCTCCGGGTCGGGGGCGGCCCCGCGGCCGGTCAGCGCGTCGAGGTTGCGGTCGATGAAGCCGGTGTCGAACCGCCCGGCCCGGAACTCGGGCGCCTCGGCCAGCGCCTTCAGGAAGGCGACGTTGGCCTTCGGGCCGGCCACGAGGGTGTGCTCCAGGGCCCGCGCCAGCCGGTCGAGGGCCTCGTCGCGGGTGGCCCCGTGGGCGATGACCTTCGCGATCATCGGGTCGTAGAAGGGCGAGACGGTGTCGCCCGCCCGCACGCCGGCATCGACCCGGACGCCCTCGCCTGTCGGCAGGTCGAGAGCGCGCAGCCGCCCGGTCGAGGGCAGGAAGCCGCCGGCCGGATCCTCCGCGTAGAGCCGCGCCTCGACGGCGTGCCCGTCGATGGCGAGGTCGTCCTGGGTCTTGGGCAGCGGCTCGCCCGCGGCGACACGGAACTGCCACTCCACGAGGTCGAGCCCGGTGATCGCCTCGGTCACCGGGTGCTCGACCTGCAGCCTCGTGTTCATCTCCATGAACCAGAAGCCGTCCGGCCTCAGGCCTTCGCGGCCGTCGGCGATGAACTCGACGGTGCCGGCGCCCACGTAGCCGACCGCGCGGGCCGCTTCGACGGCGGCCCGGCCCATCGCGGCGCGCACCTCGGCCGGCATGCCCGGCGCGGGGGCCTCCTCGATCACCTTCTGGTGGCGGCGCTGCAGGGAGCAGTCGCGCTCGAACAGGTGCACGGCGTTGCCGTGGCCGTCGCAGAAGACCTGGATCTCCACGTGGCGCGGGCTCAGCACGTACTTCTCGACGAGGACGCGGGGGTCGCCGAAGGCGTTCTGGGCCTCGCGCTGGGCGCCTTCGAGGGCGGCGGCGAAGTCCTCCGGCCCCTCGACCCGGCGCATACCCTTGCCGCCGCCGCCGGCCACCGCCTTGATCAGCACTGGGTAGCCGATCGCGGCGGCCTCCGCGGCGAGGAAGTCGGGTTCCTGGCGGGCGCCGTGATAGCCCGGCACGACCGGCACGCCGGCCTTCGCCACCAGGGCCTTCGCGGCGTCCTTGAGGCCCATGGCGCGGATCGCCGCGGCGGGCGGGCCGACGAAGACAATCCCGGCCTCCGCGCAGGCATCGGCGAAGGCGGGCCGCTCGGAGAGGAAGCCGTAGCCCGGATGGATGCAATCCGCGCCGGCACGCCGGGCGGCGTCGAGAATGCGGTCGATGCGCAGGTAGGATTCGGCGGCTGGCGCCGGGCCGATCGGGTGGGCCTCGTCGGCGAGCGTGACGTGCAGCGCGTGCCGGTCGGCCTCCGAGTAGACCGCGATGGTGCGCAGGCCGAGTCGCCGGGCGGTGCGGATGATCCGGCAGGCGATCTCGCCCCGGTTGGCGATCAGGACGGAGCGGAGCGCGGTCATGCGGATCTCCTTCGATCGCGTGGTGTGGGTGGCTGTGGGGAGGAGGCGCGCGATGAGCCCTCCCCCCTCCGCACCGGGACTGTCCGGGGAAAAGAAGGAGCGCGTCTCCCCTCTCCCGATTGGGAGAGGGGTCGGGGGTGAGGGTGGCTCGGGTTCAGCAAGGAGACGCAACCGGGCCGCCGGCAGCTCAACGGTTCAGTCTGCTTGCTGAAGCGTCCGTCCCTCACCCCTACCCCTCTCCCACTCGGGAGAGGGGATCCCGCGCCTCGTTCCAGTACCCGTACATCATGAGAACCATAGAGGAGAACGGCACGACGCTTCGTCTGATATTTGCCGTCGTCACGCCTGAGGCATGTCGTGAAACGCGGTTCCTCTCTCCCGCCCCGGCACGAGTGCTTCGCACTCGCAGCGGGGCACCCTCCCCCGCAGAGGGGGGAGGGTTCAGGCGCGCGCGCACGCATCCCCGTCACATCCGGAACAGCCCGAACCGCGTCTCCTCGACGGGCGCGTTCAGGCCGGCGGAGAGAGCGAGCCCGAGCACCCGGCGGGTCTCCTCGGGCAGGATGATGCCGTCGTCCCACAGCCGGGCCGTGGCGTAGTAGGGCGAACCCTCCGCCTCGAACTGCGCCCGGATCGGGGCCTTGAAGCCCTCCTCCTCCTCAGGCGACCAGGCGCCGCCCGACGCCTCGATGTTGTCGCGGCGCACCGTGGCCAGCACGCTCGCGGCCTGCTCGGCGCCCATCACCGAGATCCGCGAGTTCGGCCACGCGAACAGGAAGCGCGGCCCGTAGGCGCGCCCGCACATGCCGTAATTGCCCGCCCCGTAGGAGCCACCTACCAGCACCGTGAGCTTCGGCACGCCCGCCGTCGCCACCGCGGTGACGAGCTTGGCGCCGTTCTTGGCGATGCCGCCCGCCTCGACCTCGCGCCCGACCATGAAGCCGGAGATGTTCTGCAGGAACAGCAGCGGCACCCGGCGCTGGCAGCACAGCTCGATGAAGTGCGCCCCTTTCAGCGCGCTCTCCGAGTAGAGGATGCCGTTATTGGCGAGGATCCCGACCGGCATGCCCCAGAGCCGAGCGAAGCCCGTCACCAGCGTGGTGCCGTAGAGCCGCTTGAACTCGTCGAATTCCGAACCGTCGACGAGCCGGGCGATCAGCTCGCGCGCGTCGTACTGCTTGCGCAGGTCCACCGGCACGAGCGCGTCGAGGTCGCCCGCGTCGTGGAGCGGCTCGCGGGGCGCCGCGATGTCGAGGTCGGGCCGCTTGACGCTGTTCAGCGTGCCGACGATCCGGCGCAGGATGGCGAGCGCGTGCGCGTCGTCGGTGGCGTAGTGGTCGGCGACGCCGGAGAGCCGCGCGTGGACATCCGCCCCGCCGAGATCCTCCGCCGTCACCACCTCGCCGGTCGCGGCCCGCACCAGCGGCGGGCCGCCGAGGAAGATCGTGCCCTGGCGGCGCACGATCACGCTCTCGTCCGACATCGCCGGCACGTAGGCGCCGCCCGCCGTGCAGGAGCCCATCACGCAGGCGATCTGCGGGATCCCCGCCGCCGACATCTGGGCCTGGTTGTAGAAGATCCGCCCGAAATGCTCGCGGTCGGGGAAGACCTCGGTCTGCTGCGGCAGGTTCGCGCCGCCGGAATCGACGAGGTAGAGGCAGGGCAGGCGGTTCTGCGCCGCGATCTCCTGCGCCCGCAGGTGCTTTTTCACCGTCACGGGATAGTAGGTGCCGCCCTTGATGGTGGCGTCGTTGCACACGACCATCACCTCGCGGCCCGCCACCCGCCCGATCCCGGCGATCACGCCCGCCGCGTGGATGGCGTCGTCGTACATCCCGTAGGCGGCAAGCCCCCCGATCTCCAGGAAGGGCGAGCCCGGATCGAGGAGCCGCATCACCCGGTCGCGCGGCAGGAGTTTGCCGCGGGCGAGGTGGCGCTCGCGGGCCTTGGCCGGACCGCCCGCGGCAGCCTCGGCCCGGCGGGCCTTCAGGGTCTGGCGCAATTCGCCCCAGGCGTCGCGGTTGCGCGCCGCCTCCGGGGAGGCGAGGTCGGCGCTCGTCGGCAGGATCGCCATGGCGCCGCTCAGGCCGACTTGGCGAAGAGTTCGCGGCCGATCAGCATCCGGCGGATCTCGCTGGTGCCGGCGCCGATCTCGTACAGCTTGGCGTCGCGCAGGAGCCGCCCGGTCGGGTAGTCGTTGATGTAGCCGTTGCCGCCCAAGAGCTGGATCGCGTCGAGCGCGCATTGCGTCGCCCGCTCGGCCGCGTAGAGGATGGCGCCGGCCGCGTCCTCGCGGGTGGTCTCGCCGCGGTCGCAGGCCTGCGCCACCGCGTAGACGTAGGCCTTGGCGGCGTTGGTCGACACGTACATGTCGGCGAGCTTGCCTTGGACGAGCTGGAACTCGCCGATCGGCTGCCCGAACTGCTTGCGCTCGTGCACGTAGGGCAGGACCACGTCGAGGCAGGCCTGCATGATGCCGAGCGGCCCCGCCGCCAGCACCGCGCGCTCGTAGTCGAGGCCGGACATCAGCACGTTGACGCCGCGCCCGACCTCGCCGAGCACGTTCTCCTCCGGCACCTCGCATTCCTCGAACACCAATTCGCAGGTGTCCGAGCCGCGCATGCCGAGCTTGTCGAGCTTCTGCGCCGTCGAGAAGCCCTTCATCCCCTTCTCGATCAGGAAGGCGGTGATTCCGCGGGGGCCCGCCTGCGGGTCGGTCTTGGCGTAGACCACCAGCGTCTCGGCGACCGGGCCGTTGGTGATCCACATCTTGGAGCCGGTGAGCACGTAGCGGTCGCCGCGCTTCTCGGCGCGGGTGCGCATCGAGACCACGTCCGAGCCCGAGCCCGGCTCGGACATGGCGAGCGCCCCGACATGCTCGCCGGAGATCAGCTTCGGCAGGTACTTGCGCTTCTGCGCGTCCGTGCCGTTGCGTCGCAACTGGTTCACGCAGAGGTTCGAGTGGGCGCCGTAGGACAGTCCCACCGAGGCCGAGGCGCGCGACACCTCCTCCATGGCCACGCAATGCGCGAGGTAGCCGAGCCCGAGCCCGCCATACTCCTCCTCGACCGTGATCCCGTGCAGGCCGAGCGCGCCCATCTCCGGCCAGAGGTCGCGCGGGAAGGTGTTGGTGCGGTCGATCTCCTCGGCGCGGGGCGCGATGCGGTCCTGCGCGAAGCCGCGCACGCTGTCCCGGATCGCCTCGGCCGTCTCGCCCAGGCCGAAATTGAACTCGCGCATGGCGTTCGGGATCATGGGCGTCCTCCGGTCGTTTCCCGTATCTATACGAACGATCGTTTTTAAAGCAAGGTGGATTCGCCGAGTCGGCCCGAGAGCCGCCGGCGCCAAGCCGGAGGACGCCATGACGACAGAAGCGCAGCCGAGCTACGTGCACGGGGCCGTCGACGCGCCGCTCATCGGCCTCACGATCGGGCAGGCGCTCGGCGCCGCGGCCGCGCGCTGGCCCGACCGCCCGGCGCTGATCGCGCCGGCGGGCGGCGTGCGCTGGACCTGGGCCGCGCTGAACGAGAAGGCCGAGGCCTTCGCGGCGGGGCTGCTGGCGCTGGGGTTGGAGCGGGGCGACCGGATCGGGATCTGGTCCCTCAACAACGCCGAGTGGGCGCTCACCCAGTTCGCCGCCGCCAAGGCCGGGCTGATCCTGGTGACGGTGAACCCCGCCTACCGGCTGGCGGAGCTGGAATACGCCCTGAACAAGGTCGGCTGCAAAGCGCTCGTGACCGCGCGCGCCTTCAAGACCAGCGACTACATCGGCATGCTGACGACGCTGGCGCCCGAGCTGCGCGAGGCCGAGCCGGGAGCCCTGCGGGCGGAGCGGTTGCCGCACCTGCGCATCGTCATCGAGATCGGTGGCGAGGCCTCGCCGGGGACGCTCGCCTTCGGGGCGGTCGCCGCACGGGCCGGCGAGGCCGAGCGGGCGCGGATCGCCGCGAATGCCGGGGCGCTGCAGTTCGACGATCCGGTGAACATCCAGTTCACCAGCGGGACGACGGGCAGTCCCAAGGGGGTGACGCTCACCCACCACAACATCCTCAACAACGGTTCTTTCGTCGGGCGCGCGATGCGCCTGGAGCCGGAGGACCGGATCTGCATCCCGGTGCCGCTCTATCACTGCTTCGGGATGGTGATGGGCAACCTCGCGGCCGTCACCTCCGGGGCGGCCATGGTCTATCCGGGGGAGGGGTTCGATCCGCTGGCGACCCTCCGCACCGTCGAGGCCGAGCGCTGCACGGCGCTCTACGGCGTGCCGACGATGTTCCTGGCCCAGCTCGACCACCCGGATTTCGACCGCTTCGACCTCGCCAGCCTGCGCACCGGCATCATGGCGGGCTCGCCCTGTCCGATCGCCGTGATGCAGCGGGCGGTGGACCGGATGCACCTGACCCAGCTCACGATCTGCTACGGCATGACCGAGACGAGCCCGGTGAGCTTCCAGAGCGCGGTGGACGACCCCCTGGAGCGGCGCGTCTCGACGGTGGGCCGCATCCACCCGCACACGGAGGTGAAGATCGTCGATGCGGAGGGGCGGATCGTGCCGCGCGGCACGGCCGGGGAACTCTGCACCCGCGGCTACAGCGTCATGCGCGGCTACTGGGACGATCCCGAGAAGACCGCCGAGGTGCGCGACGCCGCCGGCTGGATGCACACGGGCGACCTCGCGACGATCGACGGGGAGGGGTTCTGCAACATCGTCGGGCGGATCAAGGACCTCGTCATCCGCGGCGGCGAGAACGTCTATCCGCGCGAGGTGGAGGAGTTCCTCTACCGGCACCCGGCGATCCAGGAGGTGCAGGTCTTCGGCGTGCCGGATCCGCGCTACGGGGAGGAGCTCTGCGCCTGGGTGAAGCTGCGCCCGGGGGCGGAGCTCACCGCGGAGGATCTGCGCGCCCACTGCACCGGTCAGATCGCCCACCAGAAGATCCCGCGCTACGTTGAGTTCGTGGACGCGTTTCCGATGACCGTGACGGGGAAGATGCAGAAGTACCTGATGCGCGAGGCGATGGTGGAGAAGCTGGGGCTCCGGGCCGAGCGGACGGCGTAAGGCGAGGCGGGCAGGACGCGCGCTGGAACCCTACCCCCTCTGCGGGGGAGGGTGGCGAACGGAGTGAGCGCAGCGGGACGCAGTCCCGCCGAGAGGGGAACCACGCTTCAGAATGTGGCGCCCTTCACCACGGTTCAGGATCATTCGGCACCGGGGATCCCCTCCCCCGCCCGGCTCCGCCGGGCACCCTCCCCCGCAGAGGGGGGAGGGATCGGGCGGCGCGCGACCCTCACATCTCCGCTTGCCAACAAATAAGTCTACGCTTATGAATCCGTCATGACCGACGCGGATCTCTTCCGTCTCCTGGCCGACCCGACCCGCCGAGCCCTGTTCGAGCGGCTGACCGGTGCCGAGATGACCGTGTCGGAGCTGAAGGCGGGCTCCACCGTCTCGCAGCCCGCCATCTCGCAGCACCTCGCGGCCCTGAAGGGGGCCGGGCTGGTGCAGGAGCGGCGCGAGGGGCGCTTCTCCTTCTACCGGGCCGATCCGGGGGCGCTCGCGCCCCTGGTCGACTGGGTCGACCGCTACCGCACCTTCTGGCCCGAGCGCCTGCAGCGCCTCCGGGACGTCGTCACGAGGATGGACTGATGGACGCTGCATCCGACACGGACGACCACGTCACCGCCGATTGCGACCTCCCGGCGCCGCCCTCGACGGTCTGGCGCGCCCTCACCGTGCCGGAGATCCTGGCCGAGTGGCTGGCGCCCGCCGCGCGCGATCCCCGGCCCGGCGCGCCCCTGCGGCTCGACCTGCCCGCCGCCGAGGGCGGGCCGGTCACCTGCGACCTCGTCGAGGCGGTGCCGCACGAGCGCCTGTCCTACCGCTGGCGCGACGCCGAGGGCGACTCGGTCGTGACCTTCCGGCTGACGCCGCTGCCGGAGGGCGGCACGCATCTCCGCGTCGTCCATCGTCCCCTCGCGGCCCGCCGCGCCGGACCGGCCCGCCCGCTCGCGATGCTGCGCCCGCTGGGCCGGCGGGCGACGCCTCCGCCCGTCATGCGCCTGCGCCGCGCCGCCTGATCCTCGTCATAACCCGGTTTCGTCGGCCGGCGCTGTCGCGCCGGAGGGCGGAGCTTTGCCCTAAGGAGATGACCATGCTCGATCCCGTCACCCGCTACGCCAGCCTCGTCCCCATGGTCATCGAGCAATCGAGCCGCGGCGAGCGCTCCTTCGACATCTACTCGCGGCTCCTGCGCGAGCGCATCATCTTCTTCACCGGGCAGGTCGAGGACCAGTCGGCCTCGCTGATCGTGGCGCAGCTGCTGTTCCTGGAGGCTGAGAACCCGAAGAAGGAGATCTCCCTCTACATCAACTCGCCGGGCGGCGTGGTGACGGCGGGACTGTCGATCTACGACACGATGCAGTTCATCCGCTGCCCCGTGACGACGCTCTGCGTGGGGCAGGCCGCCTCGATGGGGTCGCTTCTGCTGGCCGCCGGGGCGCCCGGGCAGCGCTTCGCCATGGCCAACGCGCGGATCATGGTCCACCAGCCGCACGGCGGCTTCCAGGGCCAGGCGACGGACATCCTCATCCACGCCCGCGAGACCGAGGCGACGAGACGGCGCATGACCGAGATCTACGTGAGGCACACGGGCCAGGACTACGCCACGATCGAGCGGGCGCTGGAGCGCGACTCCTTCTTCGGGGCGGAGGCGGCGCGCGACTTCGGGCTCATCGACGGCGTGCTCGCGCGGCGGCCGGAGCCCGGAGAGGCGCCGGCGGCGGGCTGAGGCCAAGCGGGGGGAACCATCGGTTCCACCCTTTTCCGGGCGCATGAAGCGCCAGCGGAATGCGACCCGGAAACCAGCGCAGGACTCCGCGAAGCGTCCGCTTGTCAGCACCCGTACTGGTATACGGAGCCGCTTCGCGGCGTCTTCTTGCGGTTCCCGGATCTCCTTCCGCTGTCGCCGCAGTCGTCCGGGAAAGGGGAGCTCGAAGGAACAGAGGCGCTTCGGTGGTCTGCGCCAGGGCCCCCGCTCCCTCACACCAGCCCCGGATCGATCACCCGCGGCGACGCCAGCCACGCCGGCACCGGCAGCCCTCGCTCGCGGAGGAAGCCCGGGTTGAACAGCTTCGAGGCGTAGCGGGTGCCGAAATCGCACAGGATCGTCACGATCGTGTGCCCGGGACCCAGTTCGCGGGCGAGCCGGATCGCCCCCGCCACGTTGATCCCCGACGAGCCGCCGAGGCCCAGGCCCTCCTCGGCCAGCAGGTCGAACACGATCGGCAGCGCCTCCGAATCGGGGATCTCGTAGGCCACGTCCGGCGTGAACCCGGCGAGGTTGCCGGTGATGCGCCCCTGGCCGATCCCCTCGGTGATCGAATTGCCCTCCGCCTTGAGCGTGCCGGTCGCGTAATGGCGGTAGAGCGCCGAACCCTGCGGGTCCGCGAGCCCGATCCGCACCGCCGGGTTGCGGGCGCGCAGGGCCTCGGCGGTGCCGGCGAGCGTGCCGCCGGTGCCCGCCGCGCAGATGAAACCGTCCACCTGGCCGCCGGTCTCCTCCCAGATCTCCGGGCCGGTCGTCGCCACGTGGGCGGCGCGGTTCGCCACGTTGTCGAACTGGTCGGCGAAGAAGGCGCCCGCGGGCTCGCTCGCGGCCAGCCGCTCGGCGAGGCGGCCGGCCACCTTCACGTAGTTGTTCGGGTTGGCGAAGGGCACCGCCGGCACCTCGACCAGGGTCGCGCCGGCGAGCCGCAGGGCGTCCTTCTTCTCCACCGACTGCGTCTCCGGGATCACGATCACCGTGCGGTACCCGCGGGCATTGCCCACCATCGCCAGCCCGATGCCGGTATTGCCCGCCGTGCCCTCCACGATGGTGCCGCCCGGCCGGATCAGCCCCGCGCGCTCGGCGGCCTCGACCATGAACAGGGCCGCCCGGTCCTTCACGGACTGGCCCGGATTCATGAATTCCGCCTTGCCCAGGATCGTGCAGCCGGTCTCCGCCGAGGCCCGGCGCAGGAGGATCAGCGGCGTGCGGCCGATGGCGGCGAGGACGTCGGGTCTGGGCGGCATTGGCGGGTCTCGCGGTGGGAGCGGCTTCGCCGTGTGATGCCGAGAATCGCCGTGACCGGCAAGGCCGCGGCCGCCCAAAGATGACGTAGCGGAATGGCGCGCGAAGCGCATTGACCCCCGTACCAAAGAATGTCAGCATTGCTGACATAATCGGGTGACAGGGCAGGGCCGGCGGAACCGGGCCGCCAGCGTCCGGTGGGGGGAAGTTCCTGGAGGTGTCCCGATGGGCAGCCAGTCGGCGGTCTCGTCCCTTCGATCCGTCAGCCTCGACGACAAGTACGACCTCTCGCGCGAGCAGGTCTTCGTCACCGGCACGCAGGCGGTGATCCGGATGCTGCTGATGCAGCAGGCCCGCGACCGGGCCGCCGGGCTCAACACCGCGGGCTTCGTCTCGGGCTACCGGGGCTCCCCGATCGCCGGCCTCGACCAGAACCTGTTCCGGGCACGCAAGGTGCTGGAGCAGGCGAACATCGTCTTCCAGCCCGGCCTCAACGAGGAACTGGCCGCCACCGCCGTCTGGGGCTCGCAGCAATCCGCGATCCGCGGCGAGGGGCGCTACGACGGGGTGTTCGGGCTCTGGTACGGCAAGGGACCGGGCGTCGACCGCTCGGGCGACGTTTTCCGCCACGCCAACATGGCCGGGACGGCGCAGCATGGCGGCGTGCTGGCGCTGATGGGCGACGACCACACGGCCGAATCCTCCACGGTCGCCCACCAGTCGGAGTTCCACTTCGTCGACGTGATGTCGCCGATCCTGAACCCGGCCGGCGTGCAGGAGATCCTCGATTACGGCCTCTACGGCTACGCCATGAGCCGCTATTGCGGCGCCTGGGTCGCCTTCAAGTGCGTCAAGGAGAACATCGAGTCGACCGCCAGCGTCGACGCGCGCCTCGACCGCGTGAGGATCGTGCTGCCGGACGACTTCCTGATGCCGCCGGGCGGCCTCAACATCCGCACGCCGGACGGGATCCTGGAGCAGGAGGCCCGCCTCCAGGATTTCAAGCGCGACGCGATGCTGGCCTTCGTGCGGGCGAACAACCTCAACCGCATCGTGCTGTCGGGCGGGCGGCAGCCGAAGATCGGCGTCATCACGGTGGGCAAGTCCTACCTCGACGTGCGCCAGGCGCTGGACGACCTCGGCCTCGACGAGGTGACGGCGAACGACATGGGCCTGCGTCTCTACAAGGTCGCCTGCCCCTGGCCGCTGTCGCAGCGGGAACTCGTCGCCTTCGCGGACGGGCTCGACCTCATCATGGTGGTTGAGGAGAAGCGCTCGCTGATCGAAGTCCAGGTCCGCGAGGAGCTCTACGGGACGGCCAACCAGCCGATCTGCATCGGCAAGAAGGACGAGCGCGGCCAGTGGCTCTTCCCCGTGAAGGGCGCGCTGGACCCCAACGACATCGCGGTGGCGCTCGGCGAGCGCCTGCTGCGCTACCACCGCAGCGACGCGCTCGCGGCCCGGGTGGCGACTCTCCGGCAGGCGCAGGAGGTGCTGGCCGCGACCACCGACGTGGCGACGCGCACCCCGCACTTCTGCGCGGGCTGCCCGCACAACACCTCGACGAAGGTGCCGGAGGGCTCCCGCGCCTATGCGGGCATCGGCTGCCACTACATGGTGCAGTGGATGGAGCGCGGCACCGACGGCTTCACCCAGATGGGCGGGGAGGGGGCGAACTGGATCGGCGAGGCGCCGTTCTCGAAGCGCGGCCACGTCTTCCAGAACCTCGGCGACGGCACCTACAACCATTCCGGGTCGCTGGCGCTCCGCTGGGCGGTCGATACCGGCACCACCATCACCTACAAGATCCTGTTCAACGACGCGGTGGCGATGACCGGCGGCCAGCCCCACGAGGGCGGGCTCACGGTCGACCGCATCGCCGCGCAGGTCCGGGCGGAGGGCGTAGAGCGCATCGCCCTCGTCACCGACGAGCCGGACAAGTATCCGCCCGGGATGCGCTGGCCCGACGGGCTGACGATCCACCACCGGGACGAGCTCGACGCGGTGCAGCGTGACCTCGCCACCGTGCCGGGCGTGTCGGTGCTGATCTACGACCAGACCTGCGCCTCCGAGAAGCGGCGGCGGCGCAAGCGCAACGCGTATCCCGATCCCGACAAGCGGGTGATCATCAACGACCTCGTCTGCGAGGGCTGCGGCGACTGCTCGGTGCAATCGAACTGCGTCGCCGTGCAGCCGCTGGAGACCGAGTTCGGCCGCAAGCGGCGGATCGACCAGTCGAGCTGCAACAAGGACTTCTCCTGCGTGAACGGCTTCTGCCCGTCCTTCGTGACGGTGCACGGCGCCAAGCCCCGCACGAGCCCGCCCGTGGCGGTGACGGGCGCGCCGGACGAGGGCCTGGCCGAGCCGGCGCTGCCGACGATCGACGGCACCTACAACGTCGTGGTCACCGGCGTCGGCGGCACCGGCGTGGTGACCGTTGGGGCGATCCTCGGCATGGCGGCCCATCTTGAGGGCAAGGGCCTCGGGATGATCGACATGGCGGGCCTCGCCCAGAAGGGCGGGGCGGTGTTCAGCCACGTGCGGCTGGCGAATCACCAGGACGACATCCACGCGATCCGCGTCACGGCGGGCGCCGCCGACCTGATCCTCGGCTGCGACCTCGTGGTGACCGGCACCCGCAAGGTGCTGGCGGCGGTGCAGCCCGGGCGCACGCATCTCGTCGTCAACACGGCCGAGATCATGCCGGGCGACTTCACCCGCAAGCCGGACTTCTCGCTGCCGGCCGAGCGGATCAAGCGGGTGATCCGCGAGAAGGCCGGGGCGGCGCACGCGGACCTCACCGACGCGACAGGGCTCGCCGTCGCGGCGCTCGGCAATGCGCTCGCCGCCAACATGTTCATGCTCGGCTACGCGTGGCAGCGCGGGCGCATCCCGCTGTCGCGGGCGGCGATCCTGCGGGCGGTCGAGCTGAACCGCGAGGCGGTGCCGATGAACCTCGCGGCCTTTGCGTGGGGGCGGCGGGCCGCGGCTGCGCCGGAGAGCCTGGGCGTGCTCGCAGCGCCGCCGGAGGCCGAACTCGCGCCGGACCTCGACGCGCGGATCGCCCGCCGGGTCGCCTTCCTGACGGCGTACCAGAACTCCGCCTATGCGCGGCGCTACGCCCGCACGGTGGCATCCGTCCGCGAGCGCGAGGTTGCCGTGCATCCGGGCGGCACGCCGCTCACCGAGGCGGTGGCCCGCTCGCTGTTCAAGCTGATGGCCTACAAGGACGAGTACGAGGTGGCCCGCCTCTACACGGACGGTCACTTCGAGGCGCAGGTGCGCAGCGCCTTCGAGGGCGAGAACCTGCGCTACGAGTTCCACCTCGCGCCGCCGCTCCTCGCCCGCACCGACCCGCGCACGGGCCGGCCGCGCAAGATGCGCTTCGGGCCGTGGGTGATGAAGGCGTTCCGGGTACTCGCCGCGATGAAGCGCCTGCGCGGCACGCCCCTCGACGTGTTCGGCTACACGCAGGAGCGCCGGGAGGAGCGTCGTCTCGTGCGCGACTTCGAGGCCCTGGTGGCCGAGATCCTGCGCGACCTGACGCCCGCGAACCACGCGACGGCGGTCGGCCTCGCCAACCTGCCGCAGAGCATCCGCGGCTTCGGCCCGGTGAAGGCGGCGAACCTCGCTAAGGCCAAGGCCGAGGAGGCGGCTTTGCTCGCGCGGTTCCGGGCGCCGGAGGTGCCGCTGCCGCAGGCGGCGGAGTGAAACGAAGCGCCGCCTGAACCCTCCCCCCTCTGCGGGGGAGGGTGCTCCACGGAGTGGGGCGGGAGAGGGGAACCACGCTTCAGGAGAGATCTGAGCCGTCGTGCAGGGCGCTTCGTGGATCAGCGTCGCGCCGTCCTCTCGGCGGGACTGCATCCTGCTGCGCCTGTCCGCAAATCACCCTCCCCCGCCGAGGAGGGGGGTTCACGCTCGCGCTTGCCCCTTCGGCAGCCTCCGTCATCCAACCGTCACACCCCTCCCCGAAAGCTCCGACCGCCTCGAGCCCGGAGCCGACCGCATGGACTTCCACCGCCGCTTCACCGTGCTGATGTGCACGCCCGCCTTCGATCCCGACGACCTTGAGGGCGTCCGCGTGAATCAGATCGTGGCGGCGGTCGAGCAGCGGGGCTTCGAGGTGGTGCGCGCCCGCCGGGTGGAGGACGCGGCGATCGCCGTCCAGACCGACGCCGCCGTCGGCTGCCTCGTGGTCGACTGGGGCAAGCGCGGCCTCGACGGCAAGGCCGCCGCGCTCATCGACATGATGCGCAAGCGCGGCCTGGAGATGCCGATCGTCATCATGGTCCGGCGCAAGCGCCTGGAGGACATCCCGGTCGAGCTCCTCGACTTCATCGACGGCTACATCTTCCTCGCCGAGGAGACGCCGGAATTCATCGCGCGGGGCCTCGTCTCCCGCGTCACCCAGTACGCCGAGACCCTCAAGACCCCGTTCTTCGGCGCCCTCGTCGACTACGCCGAGAAGGGCAACCAGCTCTGGACCTGCCCGGGCCACAACGGCGGCATCTTCTACAACCGCTCGCCGATCGGCCGGATCTTCGTCGAGCACCTCGGCGAGGCGATCTTCCGCGACGACCTCGACAACTCGGTGCTCGATCTCGGCGACCTGCTCACCCACGAGGGGCCGGCCTTGCGGGCGCAGAAGGAGGCGGCCCAGATCTTCGGGGCGGAGAAGACCTACTTCGTCCTCAACGGCACCTCGGCCTCGAACAAGATCGTGCTCTCGTCGCTCGTGGCCGAGGACGACCTCGTGCTGTTCGACCGCAACAACCACAAGGCGGCCCATCACGGCGCCCTTCTCCTCGGCGGCGGCATCCCGATCTTCCTGGAGACCGACCGCAACGCCTACGGGCTGATCGGCCCGATCGACCACGACGCCCTCGACGAGGCGGCGATCCGCGAGAAGATCCGCCGCAACCCGCTGGTCACGGACAAGGAGGCGTGGCGCAAGCCGCGCCCGTTCCGCGCCGCGGTCATCGAACAGTGCACCTATGACGGCACGATCTACGACGCCCGCGAGATCCTGGCGCGGATCGGCCCGCTCTGCGACTACATCCTGTTCGACGAGGCCTGGGCCGGCTTCATGAAGTTCCACCCGCTCTATGCGGGCCGCTTCGCCATGGGACTGGAGGGTCTGACCCCCGAGTCGCCCGGGATTATCGCGACGCAATCGACCCACAAGCAGCTCGCGAGCTTCAGCCAAGCGTCGCAGATCCACACCAAGGACGGGCACATCCGCGGCCAGAGCCGCCGGGTCGAGCACCGGCGGCTCAACGAGAGCTTCCTCGTCCACGCCTCGACCTCGCCCTTCTACCCGCTCTTCGCCTCCCTCGATGTCGGCGCCCAGATGATGAAGGGGCGCTCGGGCATGATCCTGTGGGACGACACGATCCGGCTCGGCATCGAGTGGCGCAAGAAGGTGCGGGCGATCCGCAAGGAATTCGAGGAGAACGAGGCCGACCCGGCCCGGCGCTGGTTCTTCGATCCCTTCGTCCCCGACGTGGTGGCGGGGCCGGACGGCGCCGAGGTGCCCTGGGAGAGCGTGCCCACCGACCTCCTGGCCGGCGATGCGCGCTACTGGGAACTCGCCCCCGGCGCGCGCTGGCACGGCTTCACCAAGGTGGCGCCGGGCTACGCCATCACCGACCCGAACAAGCTCACGGTGCTCACGCCAGGCTTCGACCGCCGGACCGGCGCCTACGCGGATCACGGCGTGCCGGCGCCGATCGTCGCGCAGTACCTGCGCGAGAACCGCATCGTGGCCGAGAAGAACGACCTGAACTCGCTCCTCTTCCTGCTGACGCCGGGCGTCGAATCCTCGAAGGCCGGGACGCTGATCTCGGGCCTCGTCGCCTTCAAGCGGCTGCACGACGACAACGTGCCGCTGGAGGAGGCCATGCCGGATTTCGTGCGCCGGCGGCCGCAGCGCTACCAGGGCGTGCGCCTGCGCGACCTCTGCGCCGAGTACCACGCGTTCCACCGCGAGGCGAACACCTCGGCGCTGCAGCGGCGCCAGTTCATGGCCGAGCACCTGCCCGAGATGGTGCTGCCGCCCAAGCAGGCGGCCCAGATGCTGACCCGCAACAAGGTCGACTTCGTGCCGATCGCGGAGGCGGCGGGCCGGATCGCCACGACCCTGATGCTGGTCTATCCCCCGGGCATCGCGACGGTGCTGCCGGGCGAGCGGCTGGACGGCCGGGCCAAGCCCATGCTCGACTACTTCACGATGTTCGAGGCCTCGGCGAACCTGTTTCCGGGCTTCGAGGCGGAGATCCAGGGCGTCTACCGGCAGGTCGAGCCGGACGGGCGCATCCGGTTCTACACCTACGTGTTGCGGGAGGATGCTGCCGCAAGGTAATCTGCGCGCCGCATGATCAGCCGCCGCGAGATCCTGGCCGCCGCAGCCGCGTCGGCCCTTCCGTCCTTCTCGACCGCGAGGAGCGCCATGGCTGTCGAGCAGGCATCGCCCCCTCCGGGTGAGCAGGATCTCGGGGCGCGCCTCGACGATGCGGTGGCGCGCAACCGCGTCTGGAACCTGCACGGCGTCGTCGTACGGCGCGGCGGCGAGATCGTGCTCGAACGCTATTTCGAGGGCGAGGACAATGCCCGCGGGCGTCCCCTCGGCCGGGTGGCCTTCGCGCCGGAGACCCTGCACGACCTGCGCTCGGTGTCGAAGAGCATCGTCGGCCTCCTGTACGGCATCGCCCTGGCGCGGGGCCGGGTGCCGCCGCCCGAGTCGCCGCTCTACGCCGCCTTCCCGGAACATGCCGATCTCGCCCGCCAGCCCGGGCGCGAGCGCATCACCGTCGCGCACGCCCTCACGATGTCCCTCGGGCTCGCCTGGGACGAGACCAGCCGCAGCTACGCGGATCCCGAGAACAGCGAGATCGCGATGGACCGGGCGCCCGACCCGATCCGCTTCGTGCTGGAGCGGCCGGTCCTGCACCCGCCGGGGCTGCGCTTCACCTATTGCGGCGGGGCGACGGCGCTGCTCGCCCGGCTGATCGCGCGGGGAACCGGGACCGCCCTGCACGACTACGCCCGCGAGGTGCTGTTCGAGCCCCTGGGCCTCGGCCCGACGGAGTGGCTGGCCGCGCCCGACGGCACGCCCTACGCGGCCTCGGGCCTGCGCATGGCGCCCCGCGACCTCGCCCGGATCGGCGAGCTGGTGGCGGGCGGCGGCAGCCTGGAGGGCGTGTCGATCGTGCCCGCCGACTGGATCGCCGCCGCCACGACGCCCGCCGTGAGCATCGATGAGGTGCGCCGCTTCGGCTTTCACTGGTACGTGTGGGATGTCGCGTCCGGACGGACGCTGGGCTGGGTACCCGAGCATCTCGACCGGGTCTGGGCCTGCTACGGGGAGGGTGGGCAGCGCCTCTTCATCCTGCCCGGGCGGGACCTCGTGGTGGCGGTCACGGCCGGCAACTACCTCGCCGAGGACCAGTGGATCCCGCCCAATCGGGTGCTGCGGGACGTGGTGCTGGCCGGATTGGCCTGAGGGCGTGCCCGTTTTCCCGCGTCGGACGTTACGCACCAGCCACTGAACCGCCCGCTCCCTACCGGAGCGGCAGCGCGAGGCAGACCGCCGCCAGGATCACCGCGTAGGCGACGCGTCGAAAGAGCCTTTCGGAGGCGGCGTGGAAGCCGCGCGCGCCGGCCATCAGCCCGAGCCCGTACGGGACGAGGAGCGGCAGCGCGAGCGCCGCGCGGTCCGCCGTCAGCACGCCGCCGGCGGTGAGGACCATCCCGGAGATGAGGGTGGAGAGGCCGAAATAGGCCATCAGGTTGTGGCGGACCTGCGCCGCCTCGGCGGATTGGCTGGCGAGCCAGAACACCGCGAGCGGCATCCCGCCCAGCGAGGCGAAGCCGTTGGCGAGGCCCGAGGCGCCGCCGACGGCGACGGAGAGCCCGAGCGAGGGCCGCCCGCGGTAGCGCCACCCGGTCATCAGGGCGGCGAGCCCGGCCAGGATCGCGCCCGCCGTGAGCCAGCGCGCCAGGACCGGGTCGAGCCGCGTCACCAGCCATACGCCGGCCGGGAGCAGCGCCGTCGCGCCCGCGAGCAGCGGCAGCACCTCCCGCCAGGTGGCGTGCCGGGTCGATCGCGCGCCGAGCCAGAGCGAGAACGGCGCGTCCACGATCCAGATCAGACCCACCGCGGCGGCGGGCCCCACCACCGCTGCGGCGAGCGGGACGAACACCATCGCGAAGCCGAACCCGGTGAAGCCGCGCACGACCCCGCCGAGAAGGGCGGCGGCGAGGAGTGGGCCGCCGATGGAGGCGTTGGCGAGGGGGGACATCGTGCGGATCCGGTTGGCGCGGGGCGGCCGCAACCCAGCCGGGCCGGTCACGCTTCGTCAAGGGCGGGACGCTATGGCGTCGAGGGGGCGGGACGGCTAGACCCGCCCGTCGACCGCACTGGTCGCGGCGCCGGATCGGAGCGATGCTGACCGGCGCAACCCGGCCGAGGCGAAGGAACCCGTCATGGCACCGACCGAACCGGTCCGCATCCTCGGCATCGATCCGGGCCTCCGCCGCACCGGCTGGGGCCTGATCGCGGTGACCGGCACGCGGCTCGCCTATCTGGGCTGCGGCGTGCTCACCTCCGACGCGGAGGACGCGCTCGCCCTGCGCCTGCGCGACCTCCACCACGGCCTCTCGCGCGTGGTCGAGACGACGCGGCCCGACGAGGTCGCCGTGGAGGAGACCTTCGTCAACAAGGACGCGCAGGCGACCCTCAAGCTCGGCCATGCCCGCGCGGTCGCCCTGCTGGTGCCGGCCCTGGCCGGGCTGCCGGTGGCGGAATACGCCGCCAACCTCGTGAAGAAGACGGTGGTGGGCGTCGGCCACGCCGAGAAGGACCAAGTCGCCGCGATGGTGCGCTTCCTGCTCCCCAAGGCCGACCCCGCCACCGCGGACGCCGCCGACGCGCTCGCCATCGCCATCACGCATGCCCAGCACCGGGCCGCGCGGGCGCGGGAACTCGCCTACGCGGCGCCGGCCAAGGCCCCCCGGCCTACGCCGCCAGGACCTGCATCCCCTTCTGGACCGCCGGGCGCGCGCCGACCGCGGCGAGCCAGCGCTGCAGGGCGGGCTTCCCTTCCAGGCTCTCCCTGAGCGGTTCCTTCAGGAACGTCGTCGCGGCGACCATCCAGGGATAGCAGGCGATGTCCGCGATCGAGTAGTCCTGGCCCGCCAGGTACGGGACCTCGGACAGGCGCCGCTCCATCACGCCGAGGAGCCGGCCAGCCTCGTCGGTGAATCGCCCGATCGCGAGCGGGGCCTTCTCGGGGGAGCGCACCGCGAAGAAGCCGAGCTGCCCGAGCATCGGGCCGAGGCCCCCGACCTGCCAGTGCAGCCATTCCAGCGCCTTGAACCGCGCCGCCCCGGACGGCGCCAGGAAGCGCCCCGAGGTCTCGGCGAGGTAGGTCAGGATGGCGCCGCTCTCGAAGATCGTCAGCGGACCCTCCGGCGCGTCGTCGACGACGATCGCCGGGATCTTGTTGTTGGGTGAGATCCGCAGGAAGTCGGGGGCGAACTGCTCGTCCTTGCCGATATTCACCGGATGCACCGTGTAGGGCAGGCCGAGCTCTTCCAGCAGGATCGGCGGCTTGCGCCCGTTCGGCGTGGTCCAAGTGTAGAGGTGGATCATGGCGGCCTCGCGCGGCGTTGCCCGCCCGTTGTAGGGCGCGGCCGCGCAAGGCCCAATACAGTGAGTTTCACGCCCTCCAGAACGGCTTCTCGGCCTCGCGGGCGACGTCGGCGTGGGACAGGCCGAGATCCTTCAGCATGCCGTCCGGGAGCTGCTGCAGGTCGAGCCGCTGGCGGCGGCGCTGCATCCAGAGCTCGATCCGCTCCATCAGCGAGACGGCCCGTGGCGGGCGGGTATGCCGCAGCGGCATGACGGGAACGAGGCGCAGATTTCCTTCGCCTCCGGCGAGCGTCGCCATGGCGTCCTCCAGGACCGTGTGTCAGTCGATGAGAGAGAACTTGCGCCGATGCGGCCCGCGGAGCAAACCAGAAGCTCTGCGCTGTTGCCGGAGAAAATCTACGTCATGGCCCCGCGCCGTCTGCCGCCCCTCAACGCCGTGCGGGCCTTCGAGGCCGCCGCCCGCCACCCGACCTTCCAGGCCGCGGGCGAGGAACTCGGCGTCAGCGCCGGGGCCGTCGCCCAGCAGGTCAAGGCGCTGGAGGCGTGGTTCGGCCTCCCGCTGTTCCGCCGCCTGCCGAGCCGCGGCGTCGTCCCGACCCGCGCGGGCGCCCGCTTCGCCGGCGCGGCGGGCGTGCTCCTCGACGGTCTCGCCGAGGTGGCGCTGACCCTGCGCCGCCAGAGCGAGGACGCGGTGCTCGCGGTGAACACCAGCCACTCCTTCGCGTCGCTGTGGCTGATCCCGCGGCTCGGGGCCTTCCGGGCGGCGAATCCGGACCTCGACGTGCGCATCGTCGCGAACAACCAGCTGATCGACTTCGCGCGCGACACCGCCGACGTGGCGATCCGCCACGGCAAGGGCCGCTACGCGGGCGTGCGGACCGAGCTGCTGTTCGGCGACGCCCTCTTCCCGGTCTGCAGCCCGCGCCTGCGCGACGGGGACCCGCCGCTGCGCCGGGTGCGCGACCTCGCCCATCACACCCTCCTGCACGACGACGATCCGCTCGACGCGGATACGGTCGGGTGGCCGGAATGGCTGGCGGCGGTCGGGGCGGGGGACATCGCGCCGCGGCGCGGCCCGAGCTTCACCCACACCTTCATGGTGCTCCAGGCCGCTGCCGCCGGGGAGGGCGTGGCCCTCGCCACCCGGGTCCTGGGCGGCGACCTGCTGCGGCCCGAGAGCCTGGTGCGGCCCTTCGCCGAAGAGGTGCCGAGCCCCTATTCCTACTTCGTCGTGACGCCCGACGAGCCCGATCCGCCGAAGGTGGCACGCTTCCGCGCCTGGCTGCACGCGCAGGCCGGCGCCGCGCTTTCGCCGCTTTGACACGGGAGTTTCACGGGCGATTCACCATCGGCGCGGAGCTTGCGCGGCGTGACCATGACGATTCGCACGCTCGCCCTCGCGGCCGGCCTCCTCGCCGCCTGGATCCTCCCGGCCCAGGCCCATCCGCACGTCTGGATCACGACCCGGGCGACGATCGTCTACGGGCCGGACGGGCGCGTGAGCGCGATCCGCCACGCCTGGACCTTCGATCCCTCCTACTCGGCCTTCACGGTGCAGGGCCTGGGCGACAAGGCGCCGAGCCCGGAGGCGCTGGCCGCGCTCGCCCGGGACAATGCCGAGAACCTCGCCGATTCCGCCTACTTCACCAGCCTCAGGATCGACGGGCGCAAGCAGGATTTCGGCCCGCCGCGGGAGGAGGCGATGAGCTACGCGGATGGGGCGCTCACCCTGCATTTCACGCTGCCGCTCAAGGCGCCGGGCAAGGGCAGCCTCACCCTGGAAGTCTACGACCCGACCTACTTCGTGGCCTTCAGCCTCGCGGACGGCGAGGGCGTCGCGACGCTGGAGGGCGCGCCGTCCGCCTGCAAGGCGATCGTCCACCGGCCGAAGGCGGCCCCCCAGGCCGCGATGTCTGAATCCCTGTTCGCGGCGCTCACCGACGCGGCGACCTACGGCGTGCAATTCGCCAACCGGATCACCGTCGCATGCTCGTGAGATCCGCCAGCCTGCCGCTCGCGCCCCGGCGCGGTGCCGCCCTGCGGCTGACCCTCGCTGCCGCCGCCGTGCTGATGGCCGCCCTCATCCTGGCGGGACTCGTCGCGCTCGTGGCGCCGGGCTTCGCGCCGCCGCCGCCCTCGCCCTTCGGCATGGGCTTTCGCGAAGCGGCGCCTTCGGCGGCGACCAGCCTCGGGGCCTGGCTGCTGGCGATGCAGGCGGCCTTCTCGCGCAGCCTGCAGACGGCCGTCGGGGCAGTCCGGTCCGGCAGCGGCGGCTACGGGCTGCTCGCCGGGCTCGGCTTCACCTACGGCGTCTTCCACGCGGCCGGCCCCGGTCACGGCAAGGCGGTGATCGCCGGCTACATCGTGGCCGGGGAGCGGGCGCTGGCGCGAGGCGTCGCGCTCAGCGCCGCGGCGGCGCTCATCCAGGCCGCCATCGCCCTCGCCCTCGTCGGCGGCGGTGCGGCGATCTTGCGGCTCACCGCCGCCGGGCTCATCGAGGCAGGGCGTTTCGTGGAAACGGCGGGCTTCGCCTGCGTGGCGCTGCTCGGCCTCGCCGTCACCTGGCGCAAGGCGGGAATGCTGGCGCAGCGCCTCCAGGGCGAGGAGGCCGCCTGCGGTCCCGATTGCGGTCACGCTGCCCTCGCCGATGCCGGCCGGATCGAACGCCTGCGCGGCCTGCGCGAGCAGGCGGGCGTCGCGCTCGCGGCCGGGAGCCGGCCCTGCGCCGGGGCGATCCTGGTCCTGGTCTTCGCCCTCTCCCAGGGCGTCTTCCTGGCCGGCGTGCTGGCCACCCTGGCGATGGCCCTTGGGACCGCGCTCACCACCTCGGTTCTCGCTGCCCTTGCGGTCTTCGCCAAGCGGCTCGCCCTGCGTCTCGCCGGGGGGCGCGGCGCGGCCGGAGCGGTGCTCGTTGGCGCCCTCGAACTCCTCGCCGCCGCCTTCGTGCTGGTGCTCGGCGCCGCGCTGCTGGCGGGTTACGCCGTCGCGGTGGTGTGAGACGGGATCGGCTTGTTCGACGCGGTGTCAGGATGAGGTGCCCACCGGCTTCGCGGTCTCCTGCGGACGAACCGGTGTCTTGGTCTGCGGCAAAGACATTCCATCCTTGATGGTGGCGCTCCAAGATCCGCGGGATCCCCTCTCCCGCACGGGCCACCGTGTGCACACATCTCGATAGCCTGCTCATCAAATGAACGCGCCTGGAGTGCGCGAGTATCCTCATGCTGAGGTGCCGCGCAGCGGCCTCGAAGCACTCAGAACGTTCATCCAAGAGAAAAGGCGCCTTGGACGAGACGCTCTGGGGTGCTTCGAGGCCGCTTCGCGGCACCTCAGCATGAGGAGGTGGATTTATTGCCGTTGATGGATATTATGGTCTGTTTTGAGTTGTTATTGCTGTATTAAATCTGATGCGCATCCAGGATGTTCGGCTGAGAATTTTCACCGGCGCAGCAAACCCGGGCGTTTGAAACCGAGACACACCCGCTCGATCAAGGCTCCTCTTTTTCGGATCGCCTTCTGGTGGCGTGGAAGAGCCTGAAAAGGGGGAGGCCAGAGGTGGGCCCGCGAGCGCCGCCGCCCCCAGTCGGCTTCCGATCGCGGCGGCGCGGTCAACCGGCCACCCCAGGGTGCGCGCGCGGTGAGAGCCGGATCCAGGGTACCCGGTCCGGCGCGAACAACGCCCGCGCGGAGCGACGCCAGAGCGGCGGCGCGTGATCCCCGACGAGCAGGATCTCCGCGTTCGGGTGTTCGAGGGCCAGGCGCTTGACCGCCTCGAAAACATCGATCCAGACCTCGGCCATCGCGCAGACCTCCGGGTCGCCGAAGGGGCCGCCGGTCTCGCAGGCGAAGCGGCGCGTCGCCTCCCCGGGCCTGACCGGGACGTGCGAGTTGAGCGTCAGCCAGTACACGAACAGGGGCTCGCGGGCCTGATCCATGCGCGCGCGGATCAGGGCGCCGAGGTCGGGATCGCAAGCACCCCGGAAGGTGCCGCCGCACCGGCGCGCGAGACCGTCGGTCAGGCTGTCGAGGAACAGGGTCTCGGCGAAGCCGATCGGCCCGTACCAGTCCCGGCGCTGGTAGAAATCCGACGAGAAACCGTGCACGGCCAGGGTCCGCACCCCCTGCCGCGTCAGGGCGGCGGGCAGGCACTCGGGACGCGCCCCGCCCACGACCGTGCGATAGGCGTTCCGTGTCAGACACAATTCGCGCATCTCGCCCTGCGTGGTCGCGCCCCAGAAGGGCACGGTTCCGCGCTGCACCGTGAAGGCCCCGTTCAGCGCAGGATCGTCGAAGGACGCGAACAGCGCGTCGCGGTGCGCAGCAGCGCGCGGCTCCCCGAGGCTCTCGACGAGCACCAGCAGGGCGTGTCGCGCGGTGCCCGATCCGCGCACCGCCTCGCCGAAGCCCGACCGGGCGGTCGCCGCGTCGAACCCGCGGGCGCTCCATCCGCCGAGGCCCAGGGCCGGCATGCCCGTGCCCGCCCCATCGGCCAGGAGGAGGGCGGCGAGGACGATCGCGGCCACGCGGCGGTCGCCGCCGCGCATGGCCGGCGCGAAGTGCCACAGATAGGCGAGGTTCGTGCCCGCCACCGCCGCGAGCGCGATGAGGAGCATCGCGTAGAAGGGTGAGGCCATGAGGCGCAGATCCGGCAGCATCCACATCCAGCGGGCGACCGCATCAAGATCGAGAAAGAACATCTGCGCGATCAGCAGGGTGGCGTCGATTGCCAGGGCGCCAAGGGAGAGACCGAGCACTGCCCAACGTGGGATTCGGCCGGCTATCAATGCGACCGCCCCGTAGAGGCACAGCGCGCTCTGCCGGGGCGGAAACGCCAGCACCATGCCCACGAGGGCGAAGGGCAGGTTGGGCAGGATGATGCCGCCGAGGAGCAGGAGGGTGCCGCGCGCTGTATTCGCCCCAGCCGGCGATGATCTGCCCATGACGCTCCCCACGCCTCAGATGACGCAGGGTAAAGATCACGTCAGTGCGCGAGACGCTAGGGAAGAAATTCGGCGCGAAGGGTCTCCGGTCGCCTGTCCGCGGCCGTCGCGACGATCACCGCGAGCTTTCGCCGATCGAAATCAGAAGAATTCCGGAACCCGGACCTCGGCGGGAAGGACGATCTTCTGACGCTCGCGGGCGATGAAGGAATCCGGCATCGCGGCCTGGAGCGCCCGCTCCATCTCCCGCAGCTCCGCGTCGCCGTGCTGGGGGTAGAGGTGGATGATGGCGAGGCGACGGACATTCGCCGCCCGGCAGAGCTCGACGCCCTTCTCCCAGGTGGAGTGGCCCCAGCCGCGGCAGGCCGGGTACTCGCCCGCCGTGAACATGCCGTCGTAGACGACGAGGTCGGCGTCACGCACGAAGTCCAGCAGCCGGGGCTCGGGCCAGGGCTCGGTGTGCTCGATGTCGCTGATGTAGCAGGCGGTGCGGCCCGCGTGGCGGAACCGGTAGCCCGTCGCACCCTGCGGGTGCTGCAGGGGCAGCGTGTCGACGACGGCCCCGTCGTCGAAGCGCAGGCTCTCGCCGGCCCGGAAGCCGTGATGCACGAAGCGGGCGGGAAACTGGGCGAGGGTGATCGGGAAGAGCGGCGGCGAGAACAGGCGGTTCAGCGGCTCCTCGGCGCTCTGGCCATCCAGATTCCCGCAATACGTGTGGATCTCGCGGTTCCGGTCGAGCACCGCCGGCTTGAAGAAGGCGAGACCGGTGACGTGATCGAGGTGGAGGTGGCTGAACAGGACGTCGATTCGCTGCGGCAAATCGGTGCCGTGATAGGCACCGAGCGCGTTGATCCCGGTTCCGGCATCGATGACGAACAGACGCTCTCCGCATCGCAGCTCGACACAGGGCGTGTGCCCCCCGAACTCCACGATGTTCGGACCGGACGCGCTGATCGATCCCCGAACGCCCCAGAAACGGAGCGTGAGGCCGTCGCATGCCGGGAGACCCATGTGTTTCATGGATGCACGGTGATCCGCTTGCTCGCAGAAGAATGTGCGTCTGCGCACAGCACCGCCCTCGTCCACACGCCGCGCTGCGTTCCCGGACCCGGCCGCGGCGTCGTCGCGACGCCGATGGTTCGGTCCCCGCGCCGATTCGGAACGTCGGTCACTGTCACGCGCTCACTCCATGACGAACGGATGTCTCGCGCACGAGGTTCCCCGGATCCGCCGTCGGAGGCAAGGGGGGCGAAGCGACAAAATCGCCCGAGGGTTGCATGATGGCTGCAGTGCTGCGCTCGGTGCGCAGGACGACGTCGAAGGGCGCATCCGCGGGCAGGCTCGACTCGTCGGGCAGGCAGACGACGAGCCCGCGGCCGGCCCGGGCGGCGCGCAGCCGGCCGAGCGCCGTCCGGATCTCGCCGGGACTGCGCTCGTCCAGGGCGAGACCCACGACCAGGATGTCGGGTTGGCGGACGAGGCAGCGCGCGAGGTCGATCGCCCCGCGCTCGGCCGCCGTCAGGGCCCCCTCGCGGGTGCCGAGGCCGCTCTCGGCGGCGCGGGGATCGACCTTGGCCGCAAGGCCGAACCGGACCACGGCCCGGTCGAGCCCTCTTTCGGCAAGGACGCGTCCCATCACGGCGCGCACCCGCGCTTCAGCGCCCGCCTCCGCGCCCGCGATGCGCCCGAACAGCAGGTTCTCCTCCAGGCTCGCCGCGATGGTGACCCGGGCCGGATCGTAGAAGGCCACCGCGGCGCGCAGCCGCGCGGGCACGAGTGCCGCGAAGGTGCGCCGCGCGGCCACCAGCCGGGCCTCGAAGGCAGCGTCGATGAGCCCGAATCGGTGCCGGCTCTCGGAATAGCGCAGGGCGAGGCCGATCAGCCGCGCGCGGTCGCGCTGCCCGGCCGGTCCGCGCCGCCAGCCGGTTGCCTCGGGCTGGCGGGCCACGAGGTCCTCGAAGAAGCCGCGCTCAGCAGCCGGGAAGAGCGAGAAGGCGTCGAACAGGGGATGGTCGTCGGGCAGATCGGCGAAGATCTCGACCGTGGCGCGGGCGATGGCGAGGCCCATCTCGATCATCGGGCGCGTCAGCCCCTCGGCCTCCAGCACCGCCCGGGTGAAGGGATGGCCGGCCAGGCGCTCCTCCGAGAAGGCGCGGCCCACGGGCTCGCCGAACAGCAGGTTCTCGCCCACCGTGGCCTGGGCGTTGTAGCGGTCGGGATCGAAGGGCTCGATCAGGTGCGAGGCGTTCTCGGCCGCGAGCGCCTCCCTCAGGGCGGCGCGGGTCTCGACGATCGCCGCGGCGGTGCCCGGGTCGATGCTCGGCGCGACGAGGCTGGCCAGACCCCGCGCCCGCACCAGCGCGTCGAGCCCGGTGACGGCGAGGGCCTCCACGAGGCGCTCCTCCAGGTGGGGGGCGTGGGCGGGCGGCGCGTCGGGGTTCGGCGCCGAACCGTCCACGAAGGCGAGGTCGCCGTAGAGCAGATTCTGCAGCAGGCTCCCGGCCACCAGCACCGGTTCGTCGCCCGCGAAGGCGATGCGGCGCGCCCGCTCCGAGGCGTCGAGGGCGCGCAGGTCGACGCCCCCGTAGGTCGCCCGCCCGACGGTGGGTTCGAGCTGCCCGGCGAGGAGCGCGGCGAGCACCCGGCTGCCGCTGCCCCGCCCGCCGAGGATCGCCGCGTGTCTCGGCATCGGGAGGACGAGGTCGAGGCCGGTCAGCCTCTCGCCGGAGGCCGGATCGTAGGCGGCGGCGCCCGCGAGCGCGAGCGCGCCGGAGGGCGGGAAATGGGCCGGCGCGGCGCGCCGCCGGGCCGCGCGGGCGCGCGCCTCCAGCGCCTCCACGAGGCGGCCGATCTCACCGAAGGCCGGGAGCGCCGCGCGCCGCCGCTCGTTCTGCCGCAGGAGGAGCGCGAGCAGGCTCGCGGCGAGACCGAGGGCGCCGAAGGCCGCCGAGAGCGCGCCCGCCGTCACCGGATGCGCCGGCCCGTCCCCGTGCCAGAGCGCGGTCGACAGCAGGGCGGCGGGAAGCAGGACGAACAGCGCGAGGGCGGGCGCGCGGGCCCGCGCCAGGGAGGCCTCGGCCCGCGCGAGGCCGCGCCGGGCCGCCGATGCGGCGTGGCCGAGGCGCGCCCGCTCGAAGGCGGCGGTGCCGTGCGCCCGCACGGCCGGCAGCCGGCGCACCAGGTCGGTGAGAGCCTTCTCCAGGGCGAGGCTCTCGTCGCGCCGCTTCTCCATCTGGCGGTTGGCGCGTCGGATCAGGAGCGCCCGGGCGAGCGCCGCCGCGACCACGCTCACCGCCACCGCGGGCACGAGGCGGGGCGCCGCCGCGGCGGCCGCGAGCAGCGCCAGGAGCACGGCGCCCGCGGTGAGCGCCGGCAGCAGGAGGCCCACCGCCAGCAGCGCGTCGACGGCGCGCAGCCCCTCGCCGACCTGGAGCGCGAGCGCCCGCGCGTCCTCCCGCCCGACCGGGCCGGAGCGCAGGATGGCCTCGGCGGCGCTGCGGCGCAGGCGCTCCACGGCCGCGGCCTGGCCCGCGAAGGCGAGGCGGGCGGTGATCCAGCCGATCCCCGCGAGCGCCACGCCGACCAGGACGAGGCCGCCGATTGCCCAAAGGGCGAGCGACCCCTCCGGCAGCGGCCAGCCGTCGAGCAGGGTGAGAGGACCTCCGAGGCGCCCGGGCAGCGGCAGAACCACCCGCAGGAGGTGAACCGGCATCCCGCCGACGTCGGCGGCCGTGCTCAACGTGTCGATGAGATCCCGCACCAGGGCGAGGCCGAGCCCGGCCACGGGCAGTCCGAGACCGACCGATGCGGCGATCGCCGCGGCGTGCTGGCGCGGGGCGCTGCGCCACGCATACGCGATCGGATCCCGCTCCATCCTCGACCCTTGTCCGTCCGCCTCGCCCCCGGGGAAGGGGACAGTGTGTCCCACCAGCGCGGCAATATCGCGGCGGGCCTCCGGATCGGATGGGACACCGAGGCTGCCGGGCGAGCCTAGCGACCGAGCGTGAGGTCCCGCTCGCCCGGCGTGACGAGGCTGCGGGCCCGGCTCACGCTCGGCAGGAACGGGATGCCGGCGCAGGTGGCGCCGGCCGCGCCCGCGAGGCGCTCGACCGCGCGCACCACCTCGGGTGGGCCGGCCGCGTAGACGCTGTCGCCCGGGGCGAGCGGCGGCAGGTGGGCGGTGATCGGGCCCGAGCGCACGTCCGGGGCGCCGCCCGGGTCGCGGGAGGCCACCAGCACGATCCGCCCGACGCCAGTGCCGCGCAGCCACGCGAGGGCCGGGCGCATGTAGAGGTCCTCCGCGCGCTCGGCGCCTGCGACGAGGACCATCTCGCGCTCAGGCTCGACGTAGCGCGCCGCCCGGGCGATCGCCCAGATCGGCGCGAAGCCGGTCTCGGCCGAGACGAGGACGAGCCGGCCGAGGCCGGTGCGGTAGGCCGCCCCGCCGACCGGGCCGCGCAGCCGCACGGAGTGGCCCGGACCGATCGCCTCGCCCAGGGCGCCGCCGAGCGATCCGGAGGTGCGCAGGTGGAAGACGAGTTCGTTGAGTTCCGTCGCGCCGTCGAGGCGCTGGGTCGGGCAGAGCGCGCGCGCGGGGAAGCCCGCGAAGCCCGCCTCCAGGGCCTGGCCGGGCTTCAGGTCGAGCGGGCGCGAGACCGTCACGACGACCTCGCGGACATGCTCCGACAGGGGCGCGACAGCGAGCACGGTGCCGGCGCGCTTGGCCGCGCGCAGGGCCGCGAGGGGGGAGGGGGCCGGAACCTGGCGCGTGGCGCCGTCCCCGAGCCGGGGCCGGGCGCGGCCGGTCTGGGACAGGCGCGGGACGGCGTCCTGGGCGGGGGCATCCGATCCGGCGGCGGCCCCGGCCGCCAGGGTCGGTTCGAAGGGCGTGTCGCCGGTCGCGACGCGGACGGTCTTGCCGTTGACCACGAGCGAACAGCGGGGGTGGCGGATCATGAGGGAAGCCGGGGCGGCGCGCGTCAGCGGGGTGCGAACAGCAGTCGCTCGACGAGGTTCGCCCAGCGGTCGCGGTCGGCGCGGATGTCCTGCAGGGTCTCGCTCTCGTCGGCCGCCTCCAGCCGGGCCCGCAGCTCGGCCGTCTCGGCGCGCTCCGACTTGAGCGCGGCCTTGATCACGAGGTTCTCGGCTTCGAGGAAGGAGACGATCTCCTCCAGGTCGTCCTCGTCGTCCGCCACGGCGGCGACGGCGAAGTGAGCGTCGAGCGGCCGGGCCGGCGGACGCAGCAGCAGCCGCTGCAGGAGCGCCGAGCCCGGCGAGCGCTCGTCCGCGTCGTGATCCCGTGCCGCCGCGCCCATGACCACTCCCTCACCCGGCCGACGCGGCGTGCCCTGCTTCGACGCCGCGACCACGCCCGGACGATGTGGCGAGTATGGTTAAGGAGCGCTTAAACCACATGGTTAAGCTTTGGTTGATTGACCGCGGCAGCGCGGGGATTCAGGGTGAAACCGGGCGATTCGGCGCTCCCGAGCGCCGCCGGGGGGTCGCTCCGTCCCGACGAGTCGGCGATCCGACGTCACGAGCCGGTCCCCATGGGGACCCGGAGGTGCTGAATGTTGTCTGGACGGCGGGTCCTGATCGTCGAGGACGAGATGCTGATCGCACTCGAACTGAGCGACCTCGTCGCCGACGCCGAGGGCTGCCCGGTCGGACCCGCGCGCACCAACCGGGAGGCGCTCGCCCTCCTCGATCGCGAGGCGGTCGACGTGGCGATCCTCGACCTCAACCTCGCGGACGGAGAGGCCACGCCGACGGCCGAACGGCTGATCCGCGGCGGTATCCCGGTCCTGGTCTGCACCGGAGGCGTGCTTCCGCGGGCGATGCGGCTGATGTGCCCCGACGTCCCGGTCCACCGCAAGCCGCTCAGCGGCGACCGCCTGATCCGGGCGCTGGAGGCCCTGTGCGCGCCCGTCGACGAGGCGCCGCGGGTGAGCTGACGGGTCCGTCGGGTCTCACGCCGCCGCCGGCGCCGCCCCCACGAGCTGGCGGGCCTGGTGGATCGACATCGGTTCACCGAAGGCGAAGCCCTGGGCGTAGTCGCAGCCGAGATCGGCCAGCGCCTGCGCGTCCGCCTCGGTCTCGGCGCCCTCGGCGACGATCTCCAGGCCGAGCTCCTGTGCCATGCGCACGATCGAGCGCAGGATCACGGTCCGGCCGCTCGCCATCTGGCGCACGAAGGACTGGTCGATCTTGAGCGTGTCGAAGGGGAAGCGCTGCAGATAGGAGAGCGCCGAGTAGCCGGTGCCGAAATCGTCCAGCGACAGGCCCGCTCCGAGCTCGGCGATCCGCGCCAGCATCTGGGCGGCGTATTCCGGGTTCTCCATCACCAGGCTCTCGGTGAGTTCAAGCTTGAGCGAGCCCGGCGCGACCCCGGTGCGGGCGAGCACGGTCTTCACGTCGTGCAGGAGGTCGTGGCGCAGGAGCTGGCGGGAGGAGACGTTGACGGAGGCGAAGAGCGGCGGCTCGACCACGAGCGCCTGCTGCCAGGCGGCAAGTTCCGCCGCCGTGCGCTCCAAGGCGAAGACGCCGAGATCGACGATGAGCCCGGATTCCTCGGCGATGGGGATGAAGGTCTGGGGCGAGATGCGCCCGTGCTTGGGGTGGTCCCAGCGCAGCAGCGCCTCGAAGCCGGCGACGGTCCGGTCCTCCAGCCGCACGATCGGCTGGAACAGCACCTTGATCTCGTTGCGCTCCAGCGCCCGCCGCAGGTCGTTCTCCAGGAGCATCCGCTCGCCGCGGTCGTTGCGCATGGTCGGCCGGTAGACCTCGATCCGGTCCCCGCCCTGGCGCTTGGCCTGGATCATGGCGATCTCGGCGTTCTTGAACACCTGGTCGCGCTTGGGGTTGGCGCCGGTCTCGTACAGGACGGCGCCGATCGAGGGCGTGAGGAAGATCTCCCGGTCCGCGTAGGTGATCGGCGTCGTGATGGTGCGCCGGATCGATTCCGCGAAGGCGATGATGCGGTCGGCGTCGCGCTCGGAGACCAGGATGATCGCGAACTCGTCGCCGGCGATCCGCGCCAGGCTGTCCTGCGGGCGCAGCAGACGGCCGAGGCGCCGCGACAGGGTGAGCAGGATCGAGTCGCCCGCCGAGAGGCCGATCGCATCGTTGACCTGCTTGAACCGGTCGATGTCGAGGACGAAGACCGTCGGCTTCAGGCGCGGGTCCTGCCCGGCCAGCGTCAGGGCGGCGTCGAGGCGGTCGTTGAACAGCTCGCGGTTGGGCAGGCCCGTGAGGTTGTCGTGGACCGCGTCGTGGAGCAGGCGCTCCTCGGCGATCTTGACCTCGGTCACGTCCGCGATGGTGCCGACGATGCGGATGACCTCGCCGTCCGCCCCGATCACCGGCCGCGCCCGCAGGCGGAACCAGTAATAGGGGCCGGAGGCCGCGCGCAGCCGGAAATCCTGCGAGATGCGCCCGCGCCGCTCCTCGATCACCGTGTCGAGGGCGGCCGAGTAGCGGTCGACGTCGAAGGGGTGCAGGAGCGACAGCCAATTGGCGGCCGGCCCCTCCAGGGCGCCGCGCTTGAGGCCGAGCTGGCCCTCGATCTCCGGCCCGACGAAGACCCGGTCGCCGGGCACGTCCCAGTCGAAGACCACGTCGCCGGCCCCCGTGAGCGCCAGCGCCCGCCGCTCGGTGTCCGAGACCAGGGTGGCGCCGATGCCGCCGCCCGCGAAGGCGTGCTGGAGCACGGTGAAGCCGATCAGCATCACGATCAGCACGAGGCCGCCGATCAGCGCCGGCTGGACGAGGTCGTTGCGCAGCTGGCCCGTGATGGCGAAGCCCGCCGCCACCACCCAGGCCGTGAGCAGGAGCCAGGTCGGGATCAGCAGGATCGCCCGGTCGTAGCCGTTATGGGCCGCGAGGTAGAGCACCAGCAGGAGCCCGACGCCCGCCACGGTGGCGATCGAGATCCGGGCCACGCCCGCCGCCACCGGCGGGTCGACCACCGCGAGGCCGACGAGGCCGGCGAGGAAGATCAGCCAGAGCAGCGCGACGTGGCTGTAGCGCACGTGCCAGCGGGCGAGGTTCAGGTAGGCGAACAGGAAGACCAGCAGCGTCGCCCCGAGCACCGCCTCGGCGGAGGCGCGGTAGATCCGCTCGGCCGCCTCCGTCACCGGGAAGATGCGCTGGAAGAAGCCGAAATCGATGCAGGTATAGGCCAGCACCGCCCAGGCGAGCGCCGCCGCGGCCGGGAAGATGATCGCGCCCTTCACCACGAAGACCACGGTGAGGAAGAGGGCGAGCAGCCCGGCGATGCCGATGATGATGCCCTTGTAGAGGGTGAGCCCGGTCGCCTTCTTGCGGTAGGCGTCCTGGTCCCAGAGGTAGAGCTGCGGCACGTTGGGCGTGCGCAGTTCGGCCACGAAGGTGACCGTGGTGCCGGGATCGAGGGTGACGACGAACTGGTCCGCGTCCGGGCTCTCGTCGCGCTCGGGCCGGATGCCCTGGCTCGCGGTGATCGCGGCGATGCGCGAGCCGCCGAGGTCCGGCCAGACGATGCCGGAGCCGACGAGGCGGAAATGCGGGGCGACGAGGAGCCGGTCGATCTGCTCGTCGGTGTCGTTGGTGAGCGCGAAGACGATCCAGTCCGGCCGCGCGCCCGTCTCGCGGGCCTTCACGGCGATGCGGCGCACGATGCCGTCCTTGCCCGGCGCCGTGGAGATCTGGATGAGATCGCCGTCCGACCGGTAGCGCTCGATCGCCGGCGTGAGGTCGATGGCCTGCGCGTCGAGCCCGACGCGCACCGCCTCCAGCGCGCGCGCGGGACGGGCCAGCAGCGTCCCCGCGAGGGCGACGAGGAGAGCGAGGGCGAGGGTGGCGTGGCGCAACGCTGTCGAACGTCTTCAGACCGGGGAGGGGAGGCGGCTCTCGCAGAGAGCCTCTGGACCGTACCGACGCCCAAGCTCCCGGGCAAGGCGCGGGATCCCGGTCTCCCCCGCCTTCGGCCTCGGTCCGGCGAGGGCCGTGGTGGTCCCGCTTTGCGGCCAAATCAAGTTGCCGCGAGGCCGCCGTCAGGCCGCCCTCAGGGCCGATCCGACCGCGTCGAGGCTCTGGAGCTTGCGGATCGGCCCGATCGCCGCGAGCGTCGGTGCCCCGGCCATCACGGCGCGGCCCGCCGCCCGCACCTGATCGATCGTCACCGCGTCGACCTTGGCGATGATCTCCTCGGCCGGGATGATGCGCCCCCAGGCGAGGATCTGGCGCGCGATGCGCTCGATGCGCCCGCCCGGCGTCTCCAGGGCGGAGAGCAGCGAGACCTTGAGCTGCGCCTTCGCGCGGGCGACCTCCACGGGCTCGACGGAGGCGGCGGTCTGACCCAGGCAGGCGATGGTGACGTCGACGAGGGCGGGCAGGTCCGCGCCCGCGGTGCCCGCGCCGATGCCGAACAGGCCGCAATCCGAGAAGGGCCAGTGGAAGGCGTGGATCTCGTAGGCGAGGCCGCGGGTCTCGCGCACCTCGTGCCAGAGGCGCGAGGTCAGGCCGCCGCCGAGCACCTGCGCGAAGAGGTGGAGCGCGTAGTAGCCCTCGTCCCGGAAGGACAGGCCGGGCAGGCCGAGCACGAGGTTGGCCTGTTCGAGCTTGCGCGCCATGCGCCGCTCGCCGCCGCGGTAGAGGCCGGGCACCGCCTCCGGCGCGACCCGGCCGGGCAGGGCGCCGAAATGCCGCTCGGCGGCGGCCACGATCGCCTCGTGCTCCACGGCGCCGGCCGCCGCCAGGACCATGCGGTCGGGCGTGTATTCCCGCGCCATGTAGGCCTCGATGGCGTCGCGGTCGAAGCTCTGGATGGTCTCCGGGCGCCCGAGGATCGGCCGGCCGATCGGCTGGTCCGGGAAGGCCGCCTCCGTGAAGGCGTCGTAGACCACGTCGTCCGGCGTGTCCTCGACGGCGGCGTATTCCTGCAGGATCACGCCCTTCTCGCGCGCGAGCTCCCCGGCCTCGAAGACCGAGTTCGTCAGGATGTCGCCGATCACGTCGAGGGCGACGCCGATATCCTCGCCCAGCACCCGGGCCGTGTAGCTCGTCTGCTCGGCGCTGGTGGCGGCGTTGATGTCGCCGCCCACGTTCTCGATGTCCTCGGCGATGGCCCGGGCGCTGCGGCGGCGCGTGCCCTTGAAGGCCATGTGCTCGATGAGGTGGCTGAGCCCGTGCTCCTCCGGCCGCTCGTGGCGGGAGCCCGCCCCGACCCAGACGCCGAGCGTCGCCGTGGCGACGCCCGGCATCGGCTCGGTGGCGACCGTGAGCCCGTTCGCGAGCCGCGTGATCCGGAGGTCGGGCGAGGCGCCGAAGGTGGCGAAGTGCTCGTTCACGCCGCCGCCCCGCGCAGGATGCGCGCGCGCTCGCGGATGAAGCGCTCGATCGCGCCCTGGTCGTTCGGGACGACGGTGAAGCGCTCGGGCCGGGACATGAGGTCGGCGAGGTGGAGCGGCAGCGCCGGGCGCAGGCCGGTCGCCGCCTCGACGGCGTCCGGGAACTTCGCCGCGTGGGCGGTGGCGAGCGCCACCACGGGCGTCGCCGGGTCCTCGGCGAGGAGCTTGCGGCCCGCGCGCACACCGATGGCGCTGTGCGGATCGAGGACGTACCCGGTCCGCGCATGGGTCTCGCGGATCTCCGCGACGACCTCCGGCTCCTGCACGGCCTGCGCGTCGAACTCGGCGCGGACCGTCTCCAGCACCGCGGGCGGCAGGGTGAAGGCGCGGGCCTGCTTCAGGCTCGCCATCAGGCGGTTCAGCGCTTCGGGCTCCCGGCCCAGGGCCTCGAACAGGAGCCGCTCGAAATTCGACGAGACCTGGATGTCCATCGATGGCGAGGTGGTGGGCGCGACGCTCCGCACCTCGTAGGTGCCGGTCTGAAGGGTGCGGGCCAGGATGTCGTTGGCGTTGGTGCCGATCATCAGCCGGCCGACCGGCAGGCCCATCCTCTTCGCGACCCAGCCGGCCAGGATGTCGCCGAAATTGCCCGTCGGCACCGCGAAGGAGACCGGGCGGTGGGGCGATCCCAGCGCCACGGCGCTGGTGAAGTAGTAGGTCGCCTGGGCGGCCACGCGCGCCCAGTTGATCGAGTTGACCCCCGACAGCCGCACCTCGTCGGCGAAGCGGGCGTTCTGGAACAGCGCCTTCACGATCGCCTGGCAATCGTCGAAGGTGCCCTCGACGGCGAGCGCGTGGACGTTGGGCTCGTCCACGCTCGTCATCTGGCGGCGCTGCACCTCCGAGACGCGGCCGTGCGGGTAGAGGATGAACACGTCGACCTGATCGAGACCGCGGAAGGCCTCGACGGCGGCGCTGCCGGTGTCGCCCGAGGTGGCACCCACGATGGTGGCGCGGCTGCCGCGGGCCTTGAGCACGTGGTCCATCAGCCGCCCGAGGAGCTGCATCGCCACGTCCTTGAAGGCGAGCGTCGGGCCGTGGTGGAGTTCGAGCAGGAACAGGTTGTCGTCGAGCTGAACCAGCGGGCAGACCGCCGGGTGCCGGAAACTGGCGTAGGCCCCCTCGATCATCCGGTCGAGATCGGCGCGCGGGATCTCGCCGTCGACGAGGGGGGAGAGCACGGTCTTGGCCGCTTCCGCGTAGGGGCGTCCCGCGAGGCCCGCGATGGTCTCGGCGGAGAGGGCGGGCCAGCGCTCGGGCAGGTAGAGCCCGCCGTCGCGGGCGAGGCCGGCCAGCAGCGCGTCGGTGAAGGTCAGAGGGGCGGCGGTGCCGCGGGTCGAGACGTGGAGCACGGGCAAGGTCCTGAGGCTGCCGGTGGCGTACACGAAACCGGTGGGCGCGTCAGCCGGGGGACGATCTCGTGATCCCAGCGGTTCGCATTGGCTATCCCTCTCCGACGTCCACCGCTCTCGTGCTACGCTTTCCAACCGGGACGGTGCTCCATAAGGAACGACGTTGATTTTCTTGCCAGGTCGTCTTAAAAAAATCAAAATATTTGTAATGTCTTTGATATACTGCCGTTGAGGAAGCGTTCCGCGCCGATCAGAGAAGCAGATTTGTCGTGTAAAAGAGCCTCAAGGAATCAGATTATCATATCCGATTGTGTAGTTATTCATTTGATGAATCTCCGAGAAGGCGGATTTATTGTATAATATATGATTTGCTATGAATATAATGTCAATCTATGCGCGTCGAAGTATCGAAATTGCGAAATTATATGGCTTATGGACACGAGAGTGGATCGTGGTATGTTTGTCAGGATCCGAGATCGTGAGGCTTTGTGGGGGGGGTAGATGACGTTCACCCAGCGGATCGTGATCTCCAGCGTCATTGGAGCGAGCTTGATTGTGATAACGCTCGCGTGGACGTTCGCGGCGCCAACCCTGCCGCAACCGACGAGCATTGTAAAGCAGTGGAACACGGCAATCAGCTTACTTGGCATAGAGCCACTTTATCCCCCGCAAGAAGACGTCGCCGTGGGGGACGTCTTTCTCGTTATTGCTCACGACAATGAGGATGAGTCCTTAGATATACCGCTCGCTGCGCGTGCAATGAAGATATGGCATATTGATTTGACAGATGAAATTGAGAAAATATATAGGCAAATTCCAGTTTTTCCAGATACGGATGACTTGCCTACCAGTAATAAGCAATTCTGGAAACAGAAAATGGCTAATTCATCTGTTTTTGAGAAAAATGGAGAGCGGAAAAATTTGCCTCTCGCCGTCTTTCCTGGATTTTCTCTGGCTAGGTCTCGTCAATCTGATGGCAACTTAGGCGTTGCCGGTGTGATTCCCTGGTCGGCTTCAACGTCTGGTTCACGCTCACAGGCTATAGATATAAGTATACCATTGGCAGAAACGTACGGAGTTCTCAGTATTACTGCTCATCAAAAGCTTAATGAATTCTGCAATAGCCTCGAGTACATGAAATATTGTACTGAGACCGGTGCCAGGCGTGAATTGTCGAGTTTATTTGGTTCTAAAATATATCATAGAATTGCTTCCGAGGACGGACGCACCGTCCAGAATTTTCAGTATGATGTTCAGATCATGATTATCTCGCGGGTATATTTGGCCCGTTCGATCGAAACGACGATTGAGGACGGTATGTCATTCTCTGCCAACGGGCAGTTGAAGGACCATCAAGCTGGACAAGTGAATACAAGCAATGCATCCTTGAGTAATGAAGATGCTTCTAATCTACCAGGTAAAGATCCTGTCCCGGCGACACATCTTGATAGGGCCTCACCGAGCGCGGGACCGGGCGGGTTGCTCTCTATTGTCAATCGCAATGGACAGAAGATCAGCCTTGTAACAACGCTGCAACGTCCGGTGACTATCGGGTATCGTTCGGTGAATTCGGGGCTGTTTCCAGAATAGGAGGAAGACCATGCGACATGCATTGTTTGTCTGCTCAATTTTCCTATGCTCCCAAGGCTGGGCGCAAGAACAGTCCCTCGGCATGAAAAATACAGATGGCCAACAGGGAAAGAAAGCTTGCGACGCGCAATCGCAAAAGTGCGATGCTGGAACGTTTCGCGAGCTGCCGCCTCCGAAGTTCGGTGGAGGTGGGATCGACGCGAAGGGTTACAGAAATAAAGAGATTATCTTGAACATCGAGCGTTCGCGCTGACCAAAGATTAAGTGTCTCTCACATAACTCCCGATCTCGGTCGTCGCTCGCTGTGGCACCTCCAGCGCAGAGGGAGTTTTGTGAGGTACACTAATTACGAGCGCCGAACTGCAGACCACGCATAGGCCCCGAACACGCCGACGAGGCACAGGGCGATGCCGTACCAGGTGAAGGCGTATTGCAGGTGATTGTTCGGCAGGTCGACGCGCAGCTGCCCGCCCCGCGGCCAGCCGCCCGGGTTCGGCGTCGCGTCCGCCTCGATCAGGTAGGGCGTCACGTCGCCGAGCCCGCGCGAGGCGGCAATGCCCGGGATGTCGCGGTTGAACCACTCGCCCTTCGCCGGGTCGGGCGCGGGCACGAACAGGCCCCGCGCCTCGCTCGCCCGGAGGATGCCCGTCACAGTCACCTCACCCTCGGGCTCGCCGGCCTGGCGGTCCCTCGGGTTCTTCAGCTCGGTCGGCACGAAGCCACGGTTGACCAGGATCGTCGGCGCCCCGTCGCGCACGAGCGGCGTCAGCACGTAGTAGCCCTGCAGCGCCCGGCCCGGCACGTCGCCCGGGGCGAGCCCGTGCACCAGCGTCTCCCGGTCGTTCAGGAACCGACCGCTGGCGCGCACGCGCGTGAACTCGTCCGCGGCCGGATCCCAGGCGCCCGGCGCCGGGGGCTCGCGCGGCGGGTCGATCGCCGCGCGCTCCGTGATCTGCCGGATCAGGCCCTCCTTCCAGGCCTTGCGCTCGACCTGCCAGGTGCCGAGGGAGAGGAGGATTGCGAGGCAGACCAGGGTCGCGAGGCCCGGCGCCACGAGGCTGCGCCAGCGCGAAGCCGCGGACCCCGGTTCCGCCGCCGCGTCCATCAGCGGAAGCGCCCCTGCTCGGCCTTGTTGCTGAATTGCAGCGCGGCCATCAGTCCCTTGAGGGGGCGCACCAGCATGAGGCTCAGGATGATCGCCAGCGGCGCCCACAGCACCGCGTGCAGCCAGAGCGGCGGCTCGTAGGCGAACTCCACCCACATGGCGAGCGCGACTACCACCACGCCGACGATCGACATCACGAAGAAGGCCGGGCCGTCGGCGGAATCGATGAATTTGAAGTCGAGACCGCAAACCTCGCAGGTCGGGCGGAAGCTCAGGAACCCCTGGAACAGGTGGCCCTCGCCGCAGCGCGGGCAGCGCCCGCGCAGGCCGGCGGTTGCCGGCGATGGGATGGTGCGGATCTCGTCCACCGATCTCGACTCCTACGCGGGTGGGAAGGGCCGCCGGTGCCCCGGCGCCCGACCTCGATATGGTGCCTGAGGCCCCCTGCCGCTACGAAAAAGGGCGGCTTGCGCCGCCCTTTTCGAGAGTGTCCGCCTCTTCGCGGTCAGTGGCCGGCGGCCTGGCCGAAGCCCGAGCCCCAGACGTAGATCGCCGCGAACAGGAACAGCCAGACCACGTCGACGAAGTGCCAGTACCAGGCCGCGAACTCGAAGCCGAGGTGCTGCCGGGTGGTGAACTGGCCGAGATAGGTCCGGTACAGGCACACCGCCAGGAAGATCGTGCCGATGATGACGTGGGCGCCGTGGAAGCCCGTCGCCATGAAGAAGGTCGCCGCGTAGATGCTGCCCGAGAAGCCGAAATGGGCGTGGGCGTACTCGTAGGCCTGGACCGAGCTGAACAGCAGGCCGAGCGCGATCGTCAGCCACAGCCCGTATTTCAGGCCCTTGCGGTCGCCGTTGAGGAGCGCGTGGTGCGCCCAGGTGACCGTGGTGCCCGAGGTGAGCAGGATCAGCGTGTTGAGGAGCGGCAGGTGCCAGGGGTCGAAGGCCTCGACGCCCTTCGGGGGCCAGTGGCCGCCGGTGAATTCGAGCCGCGCCGCCTGGATCGGCTCGGCGGCGTAGAGCGCCGCGTCGAAATAGGCCCAGAACCACGCGACGAAGAACATCACCTCGGAGGCGATGAACATCATCATCCCGTAGCGGTGGTGCAGCTGCACCACGCGGGTGTGGTCGCCGGTCTGCGCCTCGTGGACCACGTCCCGCCACCAGCTCAGCATGGTGTAGAGGACGCCGATCACGCCGGCGAAGAAGAAGTACGGGCCGATCGCCAGCTTGGCGAGCGTCAGGCTCTTCATCCAGAAGACCGCGCCGAACACCATCAGGAAGGCGCTGGCCGAGCCGACGAGCGGCCACGGACTCGGATTGACGAGGTGGTAGTCGTGGTGCTTCGCGTGCGCCTCGGCCATCGTGATCGCTCTCCTCGCCGTCTCGTTCGACCCGGCGCGCGGGTCGCGGCCCCTTCAGTCCCGTGCCGGCGCCCCTGTCACCGGGGCGGCGCGGCCGGTCTCCGCTTTAGTGCGCCCCCTCGACCCTGTCGACGGGCCTAAGGGTCAATTCGGCCGCGCTTCGGCCGCACTCGTTGTCGCAAGCGCGGCCGTGGGCTGGCCGTTCTTCGACGGGAAGTAGGTGTAGGAGAGGGTCATCTCCTCGTAGTCGCGGGTGTTCGAATCGGTCCGCACCGCCGGATCGACGTAGAACACCACCGGCACGTCGATGCTCTCGCCCGGGTTCAGGGTCTGCTCGTTGAAGCAAAAGCACTGGATCTTGACGAAGAAGCCGCCCATCAGGCCGGGCTGGACGTTGAAGGTGGCGACGCCGGTCGAGGGGGTCGGGCCGGTGTTGGTGACCCGGAAGAACACCGTCTGGGTGGCGCCGAGCTTCGCCTCGACGCTGCGCGATTCCGCCTCGAAGCGCCAGGGCAGGGCCGGCGAGACGTTGGTGTCGAAATGCACCGTCATGGCCTGGTCGGAGACCGGACCGGAGGGCGCGCGGCCGACGAGCGGCGTGCCGTCGTAGCCGGTCGCCTTGCAGAACAGGTCGTAGAGCGGCACCGACGCGAAGGCGAGACCGGTCATGCCGGCGACGAGGCCGAGGCAGGCGAAGAGCGTGGTGCGGATGCCCGCCGCGCCGGCCCGGGGTCGGTTCGTGTTCATCGGGACACCTCGCGCGTCACAGCGGCCGGTTGAGCACCTGCGGCCCGAGCTTGGCGATCGTCAGCACGTAGAAGATGGCGACGAGGGCGGCGAGCGTCAGGGCGATCGCGACGGAGCGCTTGCGCCGCCGGCGCGCCTCCTCGGGGGTCAGGGTGGGAAATTCAGTCATCCGAACAGCGCGTGGACCGGCCGGAACAGGCCGAGACCCTGCTCGGCGAGGAGCGCCGAGAACAGGAGGAACAGGTAGAGGATCGAGAAGCCGAACAGGCCCATGGCGGCCTTGTTGGCGCGCTCGCCCTCGCGGCGGTGGTAGACCTGCAGGCTGAGCGCCAGCATGGCCAAGCCCCCGAGCAGCGACACGAGGCCGTAGAGCAGGCCGCCGAAGCCCAGCGCCACCGGGGCGAGGCCCAGCGGCGCGAGGAGCAGCGTGTAGGCGACGATCTGGCGGCGGGTCGAGTCGGGGCCGGCGACGTTCGGCATCATTGGGATGCCGGCCTTGGCGTAGTCGCCGGACTTCACGAGCGCCAGCGCCCAGAAGTGCGGCGGCGTCCAGATGAAGATGATCAGGAAGAGCACGATGCCCTCGATCCCGATCCCGCCGGTGACGACGGCCTGGCCGATCATCGGCGGCAGGGCGCCGGCCGCGCCGCCGATCACGATGTTCTGCGCGGTCGCCCGCTTCAGCCACATCGAGTAGATCACCGCGTAGAAGGCGATCGTGAAGGCGAGCAGCCCGGCCGCCAGCCAGTTCGCGGCGAGCCCGAGCATCAGCACCGAGGCGACCGACAGGGTGAGCCCGAAGGCCAGCGCCTCGTCGGGCCGGATCTTGCCCGCAGGGATCGGCCGCGTGCGGGTGCGCGACATCACCGCGTCCACGTCCGCGTCCCACCACATGTTGAGGCAGCCCGAGGCGCCCGCCCCGACCGCGATCATCAGGAGCGAGACCGCGGCGATCACCGGGTTCACGTGGCTGTGCGAGACCGTCATGCCGACGAGCGCGGTGAAGATCACGAGCGCCATCACCCGCGGCTTTAGCAGCGCGAAGAAATCCGCCACCTCGCCGTTCGAGGCGGGTGCCAGGGTCTGCGCGGAGGTCAGGCTGTTCGTGAGACTCGACATGGCCACCGGTTGCGTGAGGCGACGGGGGAAGGGGCTTCGCTCCTCGCCGGAACCCTGGCTGTGAGGGCTCGGGAGAAGAGCGAGGGCCGCCCGAGGGCGGCCCTGCTCTTGGGTTTGGTCAGTGGGCGTGGGACGGTTCGTCCACGACCACCGGCAGGGTCTCGTACTGGTGGAACGGCGGAGGGGACGACAGGGTCCATTCCAGCGTCGTGGCGCCCTCGCCCCACGGATTGTCCGCGGCCCGCTCCTTGGAGCGGAAGGCCAGGACGACGCCGATCACGAACACCACCATGCCGAGGGCGAAGATGTGCCCGCCCATGGTCGCCACGTAGTGCCAGCCCGCGAAGGCATCCGGGTAGTCGGCATAGCGGCGCGGCATGCCGGCGAGGCCCAGGAAGTGCATCGGGAAGAACAGCACGTTGGCGCCGATGAAGGCGAGCCAGAAGTGCAGCTTGCCCGCCCATTCCGGGATGATGCGGCCGGTCATCTTCGGGAACCAGTAGTAGATGCCCGCGAAGATGATGAACACCGCGCCGAGCGACAGCACGTAGTGGAAGTGCGCCACCACGTAGTACGTGTCGTGCAGGTAGCGGTCGACGGCGGCGTTGGCCAGGATCACGCCGGTGACGCCGCCGACCGTGAACAGGAACACGAAGCCGACGGCCCAGTGCATGGCGGCGGTGAAGCGGATCGAGCCGCCCCACATCGTGGCGATCCAGGAGAAGATCTTCACGCCGGTGGGCACCGCGATCACCATCGTGGCGAACACGAAGTAGGATTGCGTCTGCAGGGACAGCCCGACCGTGTACATGTGGTGGGCCCAGACCACGAAGCCGACGACGCCGATCGCCACCATCGCGTAGGCCATCGCGAGGTAGCCGAAGACCGGCTTCTTCGAGAAGGTCGAGATGATGTGCGAGACGATGCCGAAGGCCGGCAGGATCATGATGTAGACTTCGGGGTGGCCGAAGAACCAGAACAGGTGCTGGTACAGGATCGGGTCACCGCCGCCCGAGGGGCTGAAGAAGGTGGTGCCGAAGTTGCGGTCCGTGAGCAGCATGGTGATCGCGCCGGCGAGAACCGGGAGCGAGAGCAGCAGCAGGAAGGCGGTGACCAGCATCGACCACGCGAACAGCGGCATCTTGTGCAGGGTCATGCCCGGCGCGCGCATGTTCAGGATGGTGGTGATGAAGTTGATGGCCCCGAGGATCGAGCCGGCGCCCGACAGGTGCAGCGCGAAGATGCCGAAATCGACCGCCGGGCCGGGATGGCCGTCGGTGGAGAGCGGCGGGTAGACGGTCCAGCCCGTGCCGGCGCCGACCGCGCCCGGGGCGCCCTCGACGAAGAGCGAGCAGACGAGGCTCGCGAAGCCCGCCACCGTCAGCCAGAACGAGATGTTGTTCATGCGCGGGAACGCCATGTCGGGCGCCCCGATCATCAGCGGCACGAACCAGTTGCCGAAGCCGCCGATCAGCGCCGGCATCACCATGAAGAACACCATGATGAGGCCGTGGCCGGTCACGAAGACGTTGTAGGTCTGCGGGTTGGAGAAGTACTGCAGCCCGGGCTGCTCCATCTCCATGCGGATGCCGAAGGACAGGAAGGCGCCCACGATGCCCGCCGAGAAGGCGAAAAGCAGGTAGAGCGTGCCGATGTCCTTGTGGTTCGTGGAGTTGAACCAGCGCTGGAAGAACGGCGGCTTGTGATCGTGGGCCTCAGCGTGCCCGACCGATGCGGCGGTTGCCATGAACGGGACCTCTTCGAGGTGTCGTGAGTGCGTGTCGGAGCGGCCGGGCCGGGCCCGGCCGCGGGGGATCAGCGGGCCGAGGCGAACTTGGCGCCGTCGTCGTTGCGCGCGTACTTGGTCTTGGCCTCGGTGGTCCAGGCCTGGAAGGCCTGGTCGCTCACCACGCGCACGGTGATGGGCATGAAGGCGTGGCGCTGGCCGCACAGCTCGGAGCACTGGCCGTGATAGACGCCCTCGCGCTCGGCCTTGAACCAGAACTGGTTGAGGCGGCCGGGGATGGCGTCGATCTTGAAGCCGAAGGACGGCAGCGCCCAGGAATGCATCACGTCGGCGGCGGTGACCTGGATCTTCACGATCTTGTTCACCGGCACGACCATCTCGTTGTCGGTGGCCAGCAGCTTGGGCTGGCCCGACTTCACCTGGTCGTCACCCTCCAGCAGGTTGGCGTCGAAGCCGAAGCCGCCGACATCCTTCGGGTACTCGTAGGACCAGTACCAGGCGTGGCCCGTGACCTTGACCATCAGGTCGGCCTTGGGGTCCGAGAGCTGGGTGCGCAGCACGCGGAAGGACGGGATCGCGATCGCCACCAGGATCAGCACCGGGACGATCGTCCAGGCCACCTCCAGGAGCGGGTTGTGGGTGGTGCGCGAGGCGACCGGGTTCTTGCGCTCGTTGAAGCGGAAGATCACCGCCAGCAGCAGCCCCAGCACCAGCAGCACGATGGCCGCCATGATGAAGTTGAGCAGGTGGTGGAAGTTGTAGATCTCCCGCGCCACCTCGGTGACCGGGTGCTGGAGGTCCATCTGCCACGGCTCGGGCTGGCCGGTGCCGGCCGCGAAGGCAGCGGTCCCGGAGAGGAGGGCGGCCAGAGCCGCGGCGCCTCCCGTCATTGCTCGGCCGAACCGCCGATGCTGCGCCCTCGCCATCCCCATATCGCCCTCGGTGCTCCCGTTGATCCGGCCTGACGGCGGCCCGGCGCGCCCCCGACCGCGGCAGCCGCGGACGCGACAGGGGTCCGATGGCGGCCGACGATCCGTCAGTGGGCGTCTCACACCACAATGAGAACCCAAGCGCAACGGCATTGGCGTCGCATCCGGGGCGGTCAAACCGCAGCGTGCCCCGGACCTTCGTCCAGTTTCGGCAGCCCTGTTGCGGGCGGATGACGACGTTCCGCCGCGCCCGACCGGTTGTGCCGATCCGCCCGTCTCGGGCAGGGTGGCGGCAAGGGCCCGCGGCGAAGTCTGATGATCGACCGGCTGGAATTCATCCTGGCGCTCGCCCGCGAGCAGCATTTCGGGCGCGCCGCGCAGGCCTGCGGGGTGTCGCAGCAGACGCTCTCGGCCGGCGTCAAGCAGCTGGAGGAGCGGCTCGGGGTGATGCTGGTGCAGCGCGGCTCCCGCTTCCAGGGCTTCACGCCGGAGGGTGAGCGGGTGCTGGACTGGGCACGCCGGATCGTCGGGGATGCGCGCGCCATGCGCCAGGAGGTGGCGGCGTTGCGCCGCGGCCTGTCGGGCACCCTGCGGATGGCGGCGGTGCCGACGGCGACGCCGGTGGTGGCGGCGCTGACGACGCCCTTCCGCGCCCGCCACCCGGCGGTGCATTTCAGCGTTCAGTCGGCGACCTCGCACGAGATCGTGCGCCAGATCGCGAACCTCGAACTCGACGCGGGGCTGACCTACATCGAGAACGAGCCGCTGGGGCGCGTCACCACGGTGCCGCTCTACCGCGAGCATTACCGGCTCCTGACCGCCGCCGACGGCATCTACGGCGCGCGCGAGCAGGTGACCTGGGCGGAGGTGGCGCACATCCCCCTCTGCCTCCTGACTCCGAACATGCAGAATCGGCGCATCATCGACCGGCAATTGCGGGCGGTCGGAGTGGAGGCGGCGCCGATCCTGGAATCGAACTCGATGATCGTGCTCGTCACGCATGTGCGGACCGCGAAATGGGCGAGCATCATGCCGGCCGCGCTGGCAGAGACCTTCAAGCTCACGGAGCGCGTGCGCGCGGTGCCCATCGTCGAGCCGGATATCGCGCACACGATCGGTCTCGTGGTGCCGGATCGTGATCCGATGACCCCGCTGGTGGCGGCGTTCCTCGCCGAGGCGCGGGCGATCGCCCCGCAGCTCGCGGGGGCGGAGGTGGTGGGGTGAGCCGGGTCCTCTCCGCTGCGCCGGACGGCTGTTCGGGGGTCTCCGAGGACTGAACGAAAGTGTGTCCATCCACTGACAATTCGGCTGAACGGGATCTGGAGGACACACCACTCCTCATGCTGAGGTGCGACCGTAGGGAGCCTCGAAGCACCCATGAGCGTAAATCCGAGACGAAGGCTGCTTGGACAGACTGTACAGGGGTGCTTCGAGGCTCCCTGCGGTCGCACCTCAGCATGAGGATCTGGTTTGGCTGCCATCGGCGGGGTCTGATGCTGTGGCTCACCATCGTCTGGCTGGATGAGACCTACAGGTCTTGCGTTTCATCGGTATCGATCGAGCCTTGCGATACAGGTACACGGTCGCTCGCGTGAAAGCGGAGAGGTGCGCCTGACTGGATCCCCAGGCAGCCTGTCGCCGAGAGGGTCTCCGCGCCGGGTGATCCACGGCCCTCACAATCTTAACGTCACCGCCCCGGCCGACCCCTCGGATAGGCCGGCAGCCCGTCCGGGACCACCGTCCAGCGCAGCCGCTCCGCCACCTGCGTGTGGTCCTTCGGTGCCACGGCCTCCGGATCGTCGAGGCTCGCGATCGTGAGGTCGATCTCGTCGGGATGCGCCTGCGCCTCGTAGGCGAGAGAGGTCCCGCAGTGCCCGCAGAAGCTCCGCACCACGCCGGGGCTGGAGGCGTAGCGGGTCGGCACACCCGCCGTGAACCGGAGCGCCGCGCGCGGAACGCTGAACCATGCCACCTCGGCCGCGCCGACCGCCCGGCGGCAGGAGGCGCAGTGGCAGACCGTCTCGTGAAAAGGCGGAGCGTCGCACGCATAGCGCACCGCCCCGCAAAGGCACCCGCCTACCAGCATCGCTTCCCCCTCCCTCATGTCGGCAATCTGGTGGCCTGGGCGAATTTCAACAAAAATTCCCTGTCGGGTCACCGAACCGCGCGATTGATTCCCCGTCGTCACTCACCCACGCTTCGACCTTAGAACGAGAACGAAGTCGGGAAGGGGACGATGCCGGGACACGAGCCCTGGGACGTGGCGCGCGCCGCCGCGATCATCGCCGAACACACGCATCGCGAAGGCGCCACCCTGCCGATCCTGCACGCCCTGCAGGAGACCTTCGGCTACGTGGACCAGGCGGCGATCCCGCTGATCGCCGACGCCCTGAACCTCTCGAAGGCGGAGGTCCACGGCTGCATCACCTTCTACCACGACTTCCGCTCTGCGCCGGCCGGCCGCCACGTCGTGAAGCTCTGCCGCGCCGAGGCCTGCCAGGCGGTCGGCGCCGATGCGCTGCACGCCGACATCCTGCGCCGCTACGGGATCGACTGGCACGGAACCACCCGCGACGGCGCCGTGACGATCGAGCCGGTCTTCTGCCTCGGGCTCTGCGCCTGCGGACCGGCCGCGCTCATCGACGGCGCGCCGCTGGCCCGGATCGACGCCGACGGCCTGCAGGCCGCGCTGACGGAGGCCGCCGCGTGACCACCACCCTCTACCTGCCTCGCGACGCGGTCGCGGTCGGCCTCGGGGCCGAGCGGGTCGCCAAGGCGCTGACCCGCGCGGCGGCCGCCCGCAACCTGGACATCCGCCTCGTGCGCACCGGCTCGCGCGGCCTGCTCTGGCTGGAGCCGCTCCTGGAGGCCGAGACGCCCGAGGGCCGTATCGCCTACGGGCCGGTCCGCGCCGGCGACGTCGAGTCCCTGCTCGATGCCGGGCTGACCGGGGGCGGGGCGCACCGCCTGCGGATCGGTCGGCCTGAGGCGCATCCCTACCTCGCCCGCCAGCAGCGCCTGACCTTCCACCGCTGCGGATTGGTCGATCCGGTCTCGGTGGCGGATTACCGGGCGCATGGCGGCTACCGTGGCCTCGCGCGGGCCCTGGAGATCGGGCCCGAGGCCATCGTCGATGCGGTCAAGGTCTCGGGGCTGCGCGGGCGCGGCGGCGCCGGCTTCCCGACCGGCATCAAGTGGACCACCGTGATGCGGGCCGAAGCCGACCGCAAATACGTGGTCTGCAACGCCGACGAGGGCGATTCCGGCACCTTCGCCGACCGCATGCTGATGGAGGGCGACCCCTTCACCCTCATCGAGGGCATGACCATCGCGGGCGTCGCGACCGGAGCGACGCGGGGCTTCATCTATCTCCGCTCCGAATACCCGAACGCCTTCGCGACCCTGAAGGCGGCGATCGCCGCCGGCGAGCGGGCGGGATGGCTCGGCCGCGACATCCTGGGATCGGGCCGGGACTTCCATCTGGAGGTGCGGCTCGGCGCCGGCGCCTATATCTGCGGCGAGGAGACCTCGCTGCTGGAGAGCCTGGAGGGCAAGCGCGGCGTCGTGCGGGCCAAGCCCCCGATCCCGGCCCTCAAGGGCCTGTTCGGCCGCCCGACCCTCGTCAACAACGTGCTCTCCTTCGCGGCGGTGCCGTGGATTCTGGAGCATGGCGGGCAGGCCTACGCGGATTTCGGCATGGGCCGCTCGCGGGGCACGCTGCCGATCCAGCTCGCCGGCAACGTGAAGTACGGGGGCCTGATCGAGACGGCCTTCGGCATCACCCTGCGCCAGGTGATCGAGGAATTCGGCGGCGGGACGCTGTCGGGCCGCCCGGTGCGCGCCGCGCAGGTGGGCGGGCCGCTCGGGGCCTATTTCCCGGACGACCTCTTCGACACGCCGATGGATTACGAGGCCTTCGCGGCCAGGAAGGGCCTCGTCGGGCATGGCGGCGTGGTGGTGTTCGACGACACCGTCGACATGGCGCGCCAAGCGCGCTTCGCCTTCGAATTCTGCGCGGTCGAGTCCTGCGGCAAGTGCACGCCCTGTCGGATCGGCGCCGTGCGCGGGCGCGAGACCATGGACCGGCTGCTCGCGGGCGAGGCGCCGGCCGAGCCCCTGCGGCTGATCGAGGACCTCTGCGAGGTCATGACCGACGGCTCGCTCTGCGCCATGGGCGGCCTCACGCCCGTGCCGGTGATGAGCGCCATCACCCACTTCCCGGAAGATTTCGACCGCAGCTCCCGGCTGCCGATGGCGGCCGAGTGAGGAGGGGTTCATGGCCCTGATCAAGGAAATCGACTACGGCACTCCGATCCGCGTCGCCGAGACGACGGTGACGCTGACGATCGACGGCCAGCGCGTCACGGTCCCGGCCGGCACCTCGGTGATGGCCGCCGCGATGACGGCCGGCACCCAGATCCCGAAGCTCTGCGCCACCGACAGCCTGGAGCCCTTCGGCTCCTGCCGCCTCTGTCTCGTGGAGATCGAGGGGCGGCGCGGGACGCCGGCCTCCTGCACGACGCCTGCCGAGGACGGCATGGTGGTGCGCACCCAGACCGACAAGCTCGCCAAGCTCCGCAAGGGGGTGATGGAGCTCTACATCTCCGATCACCCCCTCGACTGCCTGACCTGCGCGGCGAACGGCGACTGCGAGTTGCAGGACATGGCCGGTGCCGTGGGCCTGCGCGAGGTGCGCTACGAAGAGGGGGCGAACCACGTCCGCAAATCCTCGGACCTCTATCGGCCCAAGGACGAGTCGAACCCCTACTTCACCTACGACCCGGCGAAGTGCATCGTCTGCAATCGCTGCGTCCGCGCCTGCGAGGAGGTGCAGGGCACCTTCGCGCTCACCATCGCGGGCCGCGGCTTCGAGTCCCGCGTGGCCTCCGGCCCGACCAATTTTTTCGAGTCGGAATGCGTCTCCTGCGGTGCCTGCGTGCAAGCCTGCCCGACCGCGACGCTGACCGAAAAGTCGGTCATCGAACACGGCCAGCCCGAGCACTCCGCGGTGACGACCTGCGCCTATTGCGGCGTCGGCTGCGCCTTCAAGGCCGAGATGCAGGGCTCCCGCGTGGTGCGGATGGTCCCCTACAAGGACGGCAAGGCCAATGAGGGCCATTCCTGCGTCAAGGGCCGCTTCGCCTACGGCTACGCCACGCACAAGGACCGCATCACCACGCCGATGATCCGCGAGAGGGTCACGGATCCGTGGCGCGAGGTGTCCTGGGAGGAGGCGGTTCGCCACGCCGCCTCCGAGTTCAAGCGGATCCAGGCGACCTACGGCCGCGACGCGGTCGGCGGCATCACCTCCTCGCGCTGCACCAACGAGGAGGCCTACCTCGTCCAGAAGCTGGTGCGCGCGGCCTTCGGCAACAACAACGTCGACACCTGCGCCCGCGTCTGCCATTCGCCGACCGGGTACGGCCTCAAGACCACGCTCGGCACCTCGGCGGGCACGCAGGACTTCAAGTCGGTGGAATTCGCCGACGTGATCCTGGTGGTGGGCGCCAACCCCACTGACGGCCACCCGGTCTTCGGCTCGCGCATGAAGAAGCGCCTGCGCCAGGGCGCCAAGCTGATCGTGGCCGACCCGCGCCGGATCGACCTCGTGAAGTCGCCCCACATCAAGGCCGACCACCACCTGCCGCTGAAGCCCGGCTCCAACGTCGCCTTCGTGAACGCGATGGCGCACGTCATCGTCACCGAGGGGCTGGTGGACGAGGCCTATGTGCGGGAGCGCTGCGACCTCGCCGATTTCGAGGTCTGGGCGCGGTTCGTGGCGGAATCCCGCCACGCGCCGGAGGTGGTCGGCCCGTCGATCGGCGTCGACCCGGCGGAACTGCGGGCGGCCGCCCGCCTCTACGCCACCGGCGGCGCCGCGGCGATCTACTACGGCCTCGGCGTCACCGAGCACAGCCAGGGCTCGACCATGGTGATGGGGCTCGCGAACCTCGCCATGGCGACCGGCAATATCGGCAAGCCGGGCGCCGGGGTGAATCCGCTGCGCGGCCAGAACAACGTGCAGGGCTCCTGCGACATGGGCTCGTTCCCGCACGAACTCTCGGGCTACCGCCACGTGGCGGACGACGCCACCCGCGAGACCTTCGAATCCCTGTGGGGCGCGACCCTCTCGCCGGAGCCGGGGTTGCGCATCACCAACATGCTCGACGAGGCGGTCGGCGGCGGCTTCAAGGGCCTGTACATCCAGGGCGAGGACATCGCGCAATCCGACCCCGACACCCACCACGTCACGGCCGGCCTGCGGGCGATGGAGTGCATCGTCATCCAGGACCTGTTCATGAACGAGACCGCCAAGTACGCCCACGTCTTCCTGCCGGGCGCCTCCTTCCTGGAAAAGGACGGCACCTTCACCAATGCCGAGCGGCGCATCAGCCGCGTGCGCAAGGTGATGCCGCCGCTCGGGGGCTACGCGGATTGGGAGGGCACGATGCTGCTCTCCAACGCGCTCGGCTACCCGATGCACTACGCGCATCCCTCCGAGATCATGGACGAGATCGCCGCGCTGACCCCGAGCTTCGCGGGCGTGTCCTACGCGCGGCTGGAGGAACTCGGCTCGATCCAGTGGCCCTGCAATGCGGAGGCGCCGCTCGGCACGCCGCTGATGCATGTCGACCGCTTCGTGCGCGGCCTCGGCAAGTTCATGATCACCGAGTTCGTGCCCACCGACGAGCGGACCACGGCGAAGTACCCGCTGATCCTCACCACCGGGCGCATCCTCAGCCAGTACAATGTCGGCGCGCAGACGCGGCGCACCCACAATTCGCGCTGGCACGAGGAGGACGTGCTGGAGATCCACCCCTTCGATGCCGAGACTCGCGGCATTGTGGACGGGGACCTGGTGGCGCTGGAGAGCCGCTCGGGCGACATCGCGCTCAAGGCCCGCGTCACCGAGCGGATGCAGCCGGGCATCGTCTACACCACCTTCCACCACGCCAAGACCGGCGCCAACGTCATCACCACCGACTATTCCGACTGGGCCACCAACTGCCCGGAATACAAGGTGACGGCGGTGCAGGTCCGGCGTACCAACCGGCCCTCCGACTGGCAGGCCCGGTTCTATGAGGAAGACATCTCCCTCACCCGCATCGCCCACCAACGCGATGCGGCCGAGTAGCGGCGGCGACGCGGCGGCGGAGACCTCCGCCCGCGTCCCGACCCTCGTCGTCGCCTACGACGACCCGGCTGGGCGCGAGGAATCCCGCCCGCTCGCCGTCGAGATGGCGGTGAACGTGGTCTATGGCAGCGTGCCCTACGCCGTCATGATGACGACGCCGGCCGACCTCGTGGACTTCGCCTACGGCTTCAGCCTGACCGAGGGCATCGTGCGAGGGCCTGAGGAGATCCGCGGCGCCGTGGTGGAGCCGGGGGAGGGCGGGCTTCGCCTCGTCGTCGACCTCGCGCCGGGGCGGCTGCGCGAGCACCTCGCCCGCAAGCGCGCGATGAGCGGGCGCACCGGCTGCGGGATCTGCGGCATCGACGACCTCGCCGACATCCCCAAGGCCGAGACGCGGCTCGATGCCGGGGTGCGGGTGACGACGCGCGCCGTCGCCCGGGCGCTCGACGCGCTGCACGACCTCCAGACCCTCAACCGCGAGACCCGAGCGGTTCACGCCGCCGCCTGGGCGGATCTCGACGGCCAGGTTCTGGCCGTGCGCGAGGATGTCGGCCGCCACAACGCCCTCGACAAGCTGATCGGCGCCTGTCTGCGGGCGGGCATCGACCCGGCGCAGGGCTTCCTCGTCATCACCAGCCGCTGCTCCTTCGAGATGGCCGAGAAGGCGGCGAGCTTCGGCGCCTCGGTCCTGGTCGCGATCTCGGCCCCGACCTCGCTCGCCGTCGAGCGGGCGCGGGCGCACGGCCTGACGCTGGCGGCCATCGCCCGCAGCGACACCGTCACGGTCTTCACGGGGCGCGAGCGCCTCGTGCTTACCCAACCGGAGGACATCCGATGAGCGCCGCCGACCCCACCGCGAAGCTGATCCGCATGGCGAACCAGATCGCCACCTTCTTCCACCCCTACCCGGAGGAGGAGGGGGTGACGAGCGTCGCCAAGCACATCAAGGACTTCTGGACGCCGAAGATGCGCGAGGCCCTGGCGGCCTATTGCGCGCAGGACGGGCGGGGGGTGGACCCGCTGGTGCTGAAAGCGTTCGGGTCGGACGAGGCGAAGGCGGAGCCGCGGGCGGCCTGACGGGGAATAACCTGGGATGGAGAGGTGCGGTAGGCATGAACCCTCCCCCCTCTGCGGGGGAGGGTGGCCTGCGGAGCAGGCGCAGCGGGACGCAGTCCCGCCGAGAGGGGCAGCGCGACGCTGATCCAACTGGCCCTCTCCAGCACGCTCCCGCTCTATCCTGAAGCGTGGTTCCCCTCTCCCGCCCCGCTCCGCGGGGCACCCTCCCCCGCAGAGGGGGAAGGCTTCATGATCTCCCCCGCCCCCGTCCCCGGCACCGCCGCCAGCAGGCTCTGCGTGTAGGGATGCTTCGGCGCCCGGAACAGCTCCGCGGTCGGCCGCATCTCCACGATCTCCCCGCGGTGCATCACCGCCACCCGGTTGCAGATCGTGGCGGCGACCCGCAGGTCGTGGGTGATGAACAGGAGCGCGATCCCGAGCCGCCGCTTCAGATCCTCCAGCAGCGCCAGCACCTGCGCCTGGACCGAGACGTCCAGCGCCGACACCGCCTCGTCGGCGACGAGCACGTCGGGCTCCATCGCCAGCGCCCGCGCGATGCCGATGCGCTGGCGCTGCCCGCCCGAGAAGGCGTTCGGGTAGCGCTCGGCGGCGGCGGGCGGCAGGCCGACGAGGTCGAGGAGGCGGTGCGCCCGCGCCCGCGCCTCGCGCGCCGGCACCCCCTGGGCGATCGGGCCCCCGGCGATCGTCTGCTCCACCGTGCGGCGCGGGTTGAGCGACGCGAAGGGGTCCTGGAAGATCATCTGGATGCGGTGCCGCTCGGCCCGCAGCCGCGCCGGCCCCAGCGCCGTGAGGTCGAGGCTGCCGAGCCGCACCGTCCCGGCATCCGGCTCCACGAGGCGGATCGCGAGCCGCGCCGTGGTCGACTTGCCGGAGCCCGATTCGCCCACGAGGCCGAGGGTCTCGCCCCGCCGCAGGTCGAAACCGACCTCCCGCACGGCGGCGACGACCCGGGGCTTCCGGAACAGGCTGCCCCGCGTGACGTAGGTCTTGGTCAGGCCCGCGACCGAGAGCGCCACGGGTGCGTCGTCGAGCGGGGGACGCTCCGGCGGCGTCAGGCTCGGCACCGCGGCCAGGAGCGCCCGGGTATAGGCGTGCTGCGGCCGTTCCAGAACCTCCGCCGCCGGCCCGGATTCGACGAGCCTGCCGCGCTGCATCACCGCGACCGCGTCGGCAATGTCCGCGACGACGCCGAAATCGTGGGTGATGAACAGCACGCTCATGCCCCGCCGCCGCTGCAAGTCGCGGATGAGCTTGAGGATCTGCGCCTGGGTCGTGACGTCGAGGGCCGTGGTCGGCTCGTCGGCGACCAGGATCGTCGGTTCGAGGGCGAGCGCCATGGCGATCATCGCCCGCTGGCGCTGCCCCCCGGAGAGCTGGTGGGGATAGGCCCGGACGATCTCGGCGGGGTTCGGCAGCCCGACCTCCGCGGCGAGCGCCACCGCGCGGGCGCGCCGCTCGGCCCCGGTGAGGAGCCCGTGTGCCTCGAACATCTCGGCGATCTGGTCGCCGATGCGCAGCACCGGATTCAGGGCCGTCATCGGCTCCTGGAAGATCATGGCGATGCGCCGGCCCCGCAGCGCCCGCCAGCCCCGCTCGTCGAGGGCGAGGAGGTCCCGTCCCTCGAAGATGATCTCGCCCCCCGTCGGCTTGACCGCGCGGGGCAAGAGGCCGGTGAGCGCGTAGGCGCTCATCGACTTGCCCGAGCCCGATTCCCCGACCACGCAGAGGATGCGGCCGGGCGCGAGGTCGAGGGAGAGATCCTCGACCGCGTGGGGCCGGTCGGCGCCCCGCGGCAACGCCAGGGTCAGGTTGCGGATGCGCAGGACGGGCTCGGGCATGGGGCCTCAGCCCTGTGCGCGGCGGGCGAGGATTCCGGGGCCGGTCTCGCCGAGATCCCAGAACAGCCCGGCCATCAGCCCCAGCGCCTCGCGGGCCATCGGGCCGAGCAGGTGCTCGTCCGGGGCGTGCTGCGAGCAGGCCGGGTAGGAATGGGGCACCCAGAGCGTCGGCAGGCCCAGGATCTCCGAGAAGGCGTCGTTCGGCAGCGAGCCGCCCAGATTGGGCAGCAGCGCCGGGCGCTTGCCGGTGGTTGCGGCGATCGAGTCGAGCGCCCAGCTCACCCAGGGATCCTCCACCGGCAGGCGGGTCGCCCGGAAGACCTCGCTGCGGGCGGCCCGTGCCTGCACCATCGGGAAGCCGTTGGCGTCGAGATGGGCGCGGATCGCCGGCAGCAGGTTCTCCCGGTCGGTCCCGACCACGAAGCGCAGCTGCAGCGTGGCCTTGGCCGAGGGCGGCACCGCGTTGAGCGGCCCCTCCGGGTCGCCGCACTTGAAGGCCAGCACTTCGAGCGTGTTCCAGGCGAAGACGCGCTCGGCCGGGGACAGGCCGGGCTCGCCCCAATCCGTGTCGATCGCCGGTGCGTTCGGGTCGCCGCCGACCGCGATGTCGGCGAGTGCCACGCGCACGCCCTCGGGGATCGGCGGCGGGCGCAGGGCCTCGCAGAGGATGCGGCCGCGGCCGTCGACGAGGCTCGCGATGGCACTCGCCAGCACCGTGCCGGGGTTGCGCAGGAGGCCGCCCCAATTGCCCGAATGGTGGCCGCCCTCGCGCAGGTCCACGACGAGGTCGAAATTGTAGGCGCCCCGCGAGCCGAGGAAGAGCGTCGGCCGCTCGGCGGTGAGCCGCGGGCCGTCCGAGGCGATCAGCACGTCGGAGCGCAGCGCCTCCGCCTCCTGCCGGCAGACCTCGCGCAGGCCCGGCGAGCCCGATTCCTCGCCCATCTCGATCAGGAGCTTCGCGTTGAAGCCGAGCCGTCCGCCGCGGGCCCGCATCACCGCCGCGAGGGCGCCGAGATTGATGATGTGCTGGCCCTTGTTGTCGGCGGTGCCGCGCCCGTACCAGCGCTCGCCCTCGACGGTGACCCGCAGGGGATGGAGCCCGCTGCGCCACTGCTCGGGATAGTTCCGCACCGTGTCGCCGTGGCCGTAGACCAGCACGGTCGGCAGGTCGTCGCCCTCGTGCCGGGTGCCGATCAGGAACGGGCCGTGGCTGCCGTCCGGGTTGTCGAGGATGCGGTGGTGGAAGCCGAGGTCGGCGATCGTCGGCACGACGAAGTCGGTGAGGTAGGCCGTCAGGGCCGGCACCTGGCCGGGCGCCTGGCTCTCGGTGGCGCGGCCGACCGCATCCTGCAGCACGGCCTGAAAGCCGCCCTCGTCGTAGTGCCGCTCCGCCTCGGCGACGGCTTCGGATCGGGACATGTCGCTCACTCTCAAAGAGCATTTTCCGACGAAGCGGAGACCGGTTCGTCGCAGAAAATGCGGCAAAAACAAAGACCTAGAGCAGCGCCCGATTGCAGCGCGATCGGGCGTTGCTCCAGCCGCGGGCGGCGCTCAGTGCCGGCCCTCGGGGGCGGTGATGTCGCGCAGGCCGTCCCCGAGCAGGTTGATGGCGAGCACGAGGACGAGGAGGGCCACGCCCGGGATGGTGATCACCCAGGGCTGGAACAGCATGTACGGTTTGCCCTCGGCGATCATCAGGCCCCAGGAGGGCAGCGGCGGCTGCACGCCGAGACCGAGGAAGGAGAGCGCGGCCTCGAGCAGGATCGCGTGCGCCATCTCCAGGGTCGCCACCACGATCAGCGCGTTGAGGATGTTGGGCAGGATCTCCTGCAGCAGGATGCGCGGCGTCCCGAAGCCCTGGGCCACGGCGGCGGCCACGAACTCCTGACCCCGCACCTGCCGGGTCGCTGCCCGCGTCACCACGGCGAAGCGGTCCCAGAGCAGCAGGCCGAGCACCAGCACCACCACCTTGAGCGAGCCGCCGACCAGCGACGCCATGGCGAGGGCCACCAGCACCACCGGCAGGGCGAGGCGCGTCGTCACGATGTAGCTCACCACCGCGTCGACCCGGCCGCCGCAATAGCCCGCGAGCACGCCGAGCGTGGTGCCGATCAGGCCGGAGATCAGGGCGGCCGAGATCCCGATCAGCAGCGAGATCTGGCTGCCGTAGATCAGGCGGCTGAGATAGTCGCGGCCGAGCTTGTCGGTGCCCAGCCAATGGTCGGCCGAGCCCTTCGGGTGCCAGATCGGCGGGATCAGCCGGCGCGAGACGTCCTGGGCGTAGGGATCGTGGGGGGCGATCAGCGGCGCGGCCAGAGCCGCGAGCAGGATCAGCCCGAGGAGCCCGGCCCCGATCAGGAAGCCGCCGTGGCGCAGGCCCCGGCGCAGGGCGAGGGCGGTGGGCGAGCGGGCGGGGGCGAGGATCGCCGGCTCGGGCATGGCCGCCGCGGCGAGGCTCGGCGGCGGAGCCGACGGGGAGGCGGGCGGGAGGCTCATGAGCGCAGGCGCGGATCGAGGAGGGCGTTGAGGAGGTCGGCCGCCAGCGTCAGGGCGATGTAGATCATCGCCAGGATCAGCACGATCGCCTGGACCACCGGGAAGTCGTTGCGGGCGATGGATTCCCAGGCGAGCTCGCCGAGGCCCTGGAGCGAGAACACCGCCTCGATGACGATCGATCCGCCGAGCATGAAGCCGAACTGCACGGCGCTGAGCGCGATCACCGGGATCACCGCGTTGCGCAGCGCGTGGCGAACCAGCACCTTGCGGGGCGGCAGACCCTTGGCGCGGGCGGTGCGGACGTAGTCGGAGGCGAGCACCTCCAGCATGCCGTTGCGGGTCAGCCGCATCACCGCCGGCATCGCGTAGTAGCCGAGCGCCACCGAGGGCAGCACGAAGTGCTGCCAGGACGAACTGCCCGAGACCGGCAGCCAGCGCAGGTTGACCGAGAAGACGATGATCAGCGTCAGGCCGAACCAGAAGCTCGGCATCGCCTGGCCCAGCACCGAGACGGCGAGCGCCGCCCGGTCGATCCAGGTGTCGCGGCGCACCGCGGCGAGCACCCCCAGGGGGATCGCCACGAACAGCGCCACGGCGAGGGCCACCACGCCCAGCGTCAGCGTGATCGGCAGCCGCGCGCCGACGAGGTCGACGACCCGCTCGCGGAAGTAGAACGAGTTCCCGAAATCGAGGTGGAGCGCCCGCCAGCCCCAGGCCAGGAACTGGGTGAGGAGCGGCTGGTCGAGCCCGTATTGCCGGCGGATCGCCGCGATCTGTTCGGCCGTGGCCTCCGGCCCGCCGATCGCGGTGGCGAGGTCGCCCGAGAGGTGCAGCAGGAGGAAGCTCGCCACCGAGACGGTGACGGCGACGCTGATCGCGACCAGGATGCGGCGCAGGGCGAAGGTCAGCATCGCCCCGGCCTCACTTCCATGAAGCGGCGTAGAAGCGCGGCACCTCGTCGGGCTGCGCCGTGAAGGTCAAGTCCTGGGAGAAGGCGTAGTTCGACGGGTAGGAGAACATCGGCAGGACGTAGGCCTCGGCGGCGATGCGCGTGAGCGCCTCCGCGTACTTGGCCTTGCGGGCCTCCGGATCCGAGCCCGTGTCTCCGGCCTGGAGGAGAGCGATCACCTGCGGGTCGCGGGTCAGGTCCTCCTCGCCGCCGCGGAAATAGACGCCCGTGAAGGCCGAGACGTCGTTGACCGAGAACGAGCCCCAGGTCTGGAAGCCGATCGAGGACTTGCCGCCGCGCAGGGAATCCCGGAAGGCGGCGTAGCGCAGGTAGTTCAGCCGCGCCCGGATGCCGACCGCCCGCAGATAGCCGATCACCGCCTCCGCGTAGTCGCGCTCGCGGTAGGCGGAGAGGTCGATCTCGAACCCGTCCGGATAGCCCGCCTCCTTGAGGAGCGCCTTGGCCTTGGCCGGATCGTAGCGGTAGCGAGGCACGCCCGCGTCGGTGCAGCCGAACTGGTCGATGAAGCAGGCCGAATTCATCACCCGGGCGCCGCCGCGCACGAGGTTGTCCACCATCGCCTTGCGGTCGATGGCGTAGGAGATCGCCTGCCGGACGCGCGGGTCCTTGAGCGGCGAGTTCGCCTGGGCGCGTCCGAGCACGTCGAATTGCAGGAAGCCGACCCGCATCGTCTCGGCGGACAGGACGGTGACGCCCGGGGCGCTCTTCAGCTGCTCCGCCTGGTCGGACGGGATGCGCCAGATCCAGTCGATCCCGCCGGTGACGAGCTCGGCCATGCGGCTATCGCCGTCCGGGATGATTCGGAATTCGAGCTTGCCGATCTTCGGCTTGGCGATCGGGCCGCCGGTCCAGTACTGCTCGAAGCGCGCGAGCTTCACGCCCTTGCCGCTCTCGACGCCGACGATCCGGTAGGGGCCGCTGCCGACCGGGGCCTTGGCGAAGCCGTCCAGGCCGACCTTCTTGAAGTAGGCGGCCGGGAAGATCGGGGTCGGGCCGGCGAGGTATTCGAGGGCGGCCGGGAACGGCGCCTTCAGGTGGATGCGCACGCTGTGCGGGCCGGTCACCTCGGTCGCCTTCATCCAGTCGACGTTGCCCTTGGTGACGACCTTGGCCTCGGGCGTGAGCACGTAGTTGAAGGTGAAGGCGACGTCCTCGGGCGTCAGCGGGTCGCCGTTGTGGAAGGTCACGCCCTCGCGGATCGTCAGGTCGAGGGTGACCGGGTCGACCCAGCTCCAGGCGGTCGCCAGCATCGGCTGGTACCGGCCGGTCGCCGGGTCGCGGTAGAGCAGCGTGTCCCAGGCGTTGCGGGCCAGGATGACGCCCTCGCGGGCGCTGTTGTGGTAGGGCGAGACGTTCTCCGGCTCGCTGTCCGAGGCGTAGACCAGCGTGTCGTTCGCCTTGCCGGCGAGCGCCGGGACCGCGGCGACGGTCAGGGCGAGGGCCGCGAGGACTCGTCTCAGCATGGGGTCTCCGCCTCCGTCGCGCGGACGCCGCCCGGTCTCGAGCCCCGCGCCCTGCTGCATTTGTCGCCGTGCCAGGATGTTGTGCAGGAGCGATCGCAACAACTAGAATTTGGCGATCGCATCATTGCCGGTTCGGCAAGGGAGAGGGATGCAGACCTCAAGCCTGCGCTACTTCCTGGCCGTCGCCCGCACCGGCTCGATCGCGGCGGCCTCCGCCCAGCTCAACGTCGCGGGATCGGCGATCAGCCGGCAGATCGCCAACCTGGAGGCTGAGCTCGACTGCGTGCTCTTCGAGCGCCGCCCGCGCGGGATGGTGCCGAGCCCGGCGGGCGAGCTGCTGGCGCAGCACGCCCACCATGTCCTGCTGCGGGCCGACCAGGTCACGGCGGAGATCCGCGAGTTGGAGGGGCTGGCGCGCGGCCTGATCCGGATCGCGAGTGCGGAGGGCTTCGCCCTCGACCTGCTCCCGACCGCGATCGCCATGTTCCACGCCCGCTATTCGGGGATCCGGTTCGATCTGGCGGTTCTTCCGCCCGCGGAGGTCGCCCGCGTCGTGGCGGCGGGCGAGGCGGATCTCGGCGTCGCCTTCGCGCGGGGACCCGCCGGCGCGGTCTCGGTCGTCTACGAGACCGTCGTGGAGACGATCGGGATCTGCGCGCCGGACCATCCGCTCGTGGGCGCGGCCGAGGTTCGCCTGATCGATCTCGCGCCGTTTCCCCTCGTGCTTCCCACGCGAAACACAACGGCGCGGCAGGTCTTCGAGGCGGCCTGCGCGGCGGAGGGTGTGACGCTGGAGCCGGTTCTGACCGTCAACAGTTTCGCGGCGATGCTGCCCTTCGTGCGCCGCACCCGTGGGATCGGGGTGATGTCGGCGCTCTCGATGAGCACGCCGATCCGCCTCGGCACGCTGGCTGCCCTCCCGATCCGCACGGCGGCGGGCCTGACGCGGGTGATCCAGATCCAGACCATGCGCGACCGCCGCCTGCCCCGCGCGGTCCGGGCCTTCCTGAGCGAGTTGATCGCCGCGATGCCGAGGGCGGAGTGAGGCGGGGCGCGCGAACCCTTCCCCGGAGGGCAAGCCCGTCGGGGAAAATCGAAGACTTCTCAGAAGACGCCTTGGTCTCCGAAAACAGATATTTTTAAGTAAAATACAATATTCCAGCGCGCGCGGGATCCCCTCTCCCGAGTGGGAGAGGGGTAGGGGTGAGGGTGGCTCGGGTTCAGGATTGTTCTGAAGCGTCGAGCTGCCAGCGGCACGGTTCAGATTTCTTGCTGAGACCGAGCCACCCTGCGCGATCTTCGATCGCCCCGGCCCCTCTCCCACGCGGGCTTGCGGACTCACACTTCGGGTGGTGCGCATGCCCTCTCCCCGCGTGCGGCTAGCGTGTTCACACTTCTCCTATTGGAATGAAAAAGCGCTTCTTTCGCAGTCGCTTGAACGGAACCGAGGAGACCCGCGGGATCCCCTCTCCCGCAAGGGAGAGGGGTTCCCCGCGCCCCACCCGAGAACCGTCGTGTGTCGATGTAAACATCTGCCCTGTTTGTATTTTTGCCGTTCTGTGAATCCGCAAGCCGCGTGCGGGGAGAGGGTCGAGTCCCCCTTGGAGGGAGCGAGACGGGGCGGCGCACCGATCGCGAAGCGATCGGCCCGAAGGTGAGCGACTGTCTGGCGTGTCAAGTCTGGGCGGCGAGTTGGGCGCGGACATCACGGGCCTTGGCGTTGAGGCGCACGAGCAGCTTGTGGGCGAGAGCGATGCGGATGACCTTTGGGGGCTTTCCGGCTTGGCGCAACCGTTGGTCGAAGGCGATGAAGTCGGGATCGAAGCGCCGCACGCAGCTGGTGACCACGAACAGGATGGCGCGCACGTCGGCCCGTCCGCCGCGCACGGGGCGTCGGCCGCTGCTCTGGCCGCTGTCGCGGGCGATGGGTGCCAAGCCGGCCAGCTTGGCGATGGCTTTGCCCGAGAGGGTGCCGATCTCCGGCAGGTCGGCCATCAGGCGGGCGATCGTGCGGTCGGCCACGCCCTTGATCGTGCGGAAGGTCGCATCGAGGGCAACCCAGAGCGGATCGGCCTTGAGCTGGGCGGTGATCGCCTCCTCCAACGCGGCGATCTGGCGGTTGATCAGCTCGACCATCTCGGCGACCGAGGTGCGCACCTGCGGCTCGGTGACGAGGCGGCCCTGGTTGGTCTGGACGGTGCGCGCCTCGACCAGTTGATGCAGGCGCGTGACCAGGGCGCTGAGCCGCTCCTGAGCCGGGCTGGCCGGCGGCCGGGGTTTGATCCGGCGCACCTCGGCGAAGCGCGCGATGACGCCGGCATCGATCTGGTCGGTCTTCTCGAGGATGCCCATGGCCTCGGCGAAGCGCCGCACCTGGCGGGGGTTGAGGAGGGCGCAGGGCAGGCCGTCCGCCCAGAGCAGGCGGAAGGGCTGCTGTTCGTAGCCGCCGGTGGCCTCCAGGGCGACGAGGGTGACGTGGTTGTCCCGGCAGAAGCGGGCGAGCGT